>JBBRUH010000029.1:0-20426 GCA_038248005.1 Cytophagales bacterium
GCTCTTTGGTGGGGTGTAGAGTGTAAGGTATATGAAGGAAGTTTGTATGACAATGTACCCACAGGTCAGTTTGATATTATTTTCTGGAATATTCCTTTTTTTAAGGAAAATCCAGGAGGAATAGAAGATGTAAAGTTTCGTGCTGGTTTTGATTCAGAATATAAGTATTTAAAGTAATTTCTTCATGAAACCTACTCAGACCGACTAGCCGAAAATGGCAATGTATTGTTAGCAGTAGATGAAGATATGTGTGACCGACCAGCCATCCATGCACTTATAGAAGAAGCAGGATTTTCTTGGAAAGTACACGAGCAAAGACAAATTAACTGGGGAGAAATGCCTGTGAGATTTGCCTATTTGCTTTTAGAAAAATAATAAGAAATAGTATTCACTTTTACTAAAATTTAATTTAATGATTGTTTTTGAAAGTAATTATTTGGCAGTTGATTTAACTGAAGATAAAAAAATCCTCACTGGTGTTTGGAGAAATATCGATTTCAAGTTTACAACTGATTCGTTTAAAGAAAATATGCTTGCTTGGTTTGAGGAAGCTAAAAAAATAGGAAATATAAATATACTAGCAGATGCTCGTGAATTTACATTTACGATTGATATAGACAATCAAAGCTGGATAAATAAAAATGTTATAGGGAAGTATTCAGAATATGGCGTAAAGAAACTTGGATTTCTTGTGAGCCCTGACATTTTTGCACAAGTATCTATCGAACAGACCATTGAAGAAGAGGAACAAACCTTTGAAGTTTGTTATTTTGAAGATGTACAAGAGGCAGTAGAGTGGCTTGCCATAAGTTAGATTACTAAAATATTATCAAAGATAATTATTAAACTCACTTAGCTTTAAGATATTAGCTGAGTGAGTTTTTGCTTTCATATCCTTCTTTTTCGCTTAGCAAAAATCTAGTAAATGCTTGTTTTTAGACACTTTTAGTGATATTTGAAGGATTATTAAACATAAAGTAACAAGTGTAATGCAAAAAGGTAAACTCCATCTTATCCCCAATATGATTGCAGATGACGTTATTCTACAATCTTTTCCACCACATAATTTAGAAATACTTAAGACCATTCATTACTTTCTGGCAGAAGATATCCGCACAGCAAGGCGATTTTTGAGTGTCTTGGATTTGGGTATCAATATCAGAGAACTGACCTTTGAAAAAATGGATAAGCATACTAAAGTCCAAGCACTGGAGTCATTCTTGGCTCATCTCTCACAAGGCAATGATATAGGTGTACTTTCAGAATCTGGTTGCCCAGGCATAGCAGACCCTGGCAATGTGGCTGTTCAGTGGGCTCATCAAGAAGGAGTAAAAGTAGTGCCTTATGTAGGGCCATCTTCTATTTTTTTGGCATTGATGGCTTCGGGACTAAACGGTCAGAATTTTTGTTTTCAAGGTTATTTACCCGTGAAAGATGTAGAAAGAACTCCTAGACTAAAGGAAATAGAAACACATTCTGCAAAAAATCATCAAACTCAGATTTTTATAGAAACTCCTTATCGAAATGCAAGTCTGTGGAAGGCACTCCTTCAAAACTTAGCTCCAAAGACTAGATTATGTTTGGCTTATGATGTAATGGGGAAAGAAGAATATATTAGAACATTGACTGTAGCAGATTGGAAAAAGCAGGCACTAGAGTTAGATAAAATGCCTGCATTGTTTTTATTTCAAGCGTAATATAATATCCTGTATTTCTTAATGCATTAATTTATTACTTTCCATATAGCGTTTGAAATTTTCTTGTTCCTTTTTAAGGGCAAATATTTTTTGGCTGAATTCAGCAGCAATTCCTTCTAGGCGGTTAAACTGCTCTTTGATTTCAGATGAGCTTATTTTACGAGAGTTTGATAGTTTCTTTTCCATTTAGTATTTTTTTATTTGGTGTAAGGTTCATTTCCTGTTTACTTAGATTACCAAGTTTGTGCCTAATGGATAAGTAATTGAAAAACAAGGGTTTACATTTTGATAGATTAGAAATATTACTCTATAATAGAGTTTTATTCCCATATTTGGAAAAATACTCAAAATGAATACTATTTCTTTAAGTAGGTTTTTGGTCTTAGAATGTAGGTTTTTATGTAGTGTCTTGATTCAAGAATTACCTTACAAAAGTAACTTTTATCTTAAATGATTATATCCTACAGAGTCATAGCCTAATCAAAAGCTATTGAAGCTATATTAATTTTAGGTTAATTTTTTTGATTTATATTGTTTTTGAGGTTAATCTGCTCACATTTGCTAGTTTGGAACTATTTTTAAGAAAAATCGCTTACCTTTCAGTTATTAATAGTATCTATACTGACTATAAAAAAATCCTTATATAAATCCAATTACAAATTAATACAATTAACAAGACCAAGAATCGTTCAATGGTCTCACTCAAAATATTTTTATATTAAAACAAACATTATCAACAAGTTATTGATTTTAATATATAGTGGAAAAAGATTTAAATAAAAAAAAGTCTTATTTGGTTATTACAATTACATCAAATAGAAATTTTTAAATTAAAGAGTGACCTTTTGTATTTTTATTCGTCTTAAAACAGAAATTAATAGCAACAAGAAAATAATATTTTTAAATAATCATAAACCTTTTATTAAATGCGTCAATTAAAAATAACCCAAACTATCACCAATCGCGAGAGTCAATCTCTGGAGCGTTACTTCAATGAAATCAATAAAGTAGATTTATTGACACCTGAAGAGGAGGTAGAGTTGGCTCGCAGAATCCGTGAAGGAGATGAGAAAGCACTCGAGAAGCTTACTAAGGCTAACTTGCGCTTTGTGGTTTCGGTAGCAAAACAATATCAAAACCGTAACTTATCCTTGAATGACCTTATCAATGAAGGAAACTTAGGTTTGGTGAAGGCTGCGAAGAAATTTGACGAGACTCGTGGTTTCAAATTTATCTCTTATGCTGTATGGTGGATTCGTCAGTCTATTATGCAAGCATTGGCTGATCAGTCAAGAATTGTAAGATTGCCATTAAACAAAACGGGTGCTTTGAGCAAAATCAATCGTGCTTTCTCTGAATTAGAGCAAAGATTTGAGCGTGAGCCAACCCCAGAAGAGCTTTCTACTATCCTTGACATGGATGAGAATGAAATCACCAATACGCTTCGTGCAGGTTCTAAGCAGGTATCTGTAGATGCACCTTTCCAAGATGGTGAGAGTAACTCTTTGCTAGATGTACTCGAAAACAAAAATACACACTCTACTGACCAGTCAGTAGCTTATACTGATTCTCTACGCATAGAAACTTCACGTGCCTTGGCTGCATTGACTGAGCGTGAGCGTACCGTGGTAAGAATGTTTTTCGGAATCGGTCATGAGCATCCTATGTCATTAGAGCAAATCGGTGAAGAGCTAGACCTTACTCGTGAGCGTGTACGCCAGATTAAAGAAAAGGCCATTCGTAAATTACGTGGAAGTAGCCGTAGCAAATTATTGGCTGAATACTTAGGCTAGAATTTATTAGATTTTCTAAATAAAACCCCCTACAAAATCAAAATTTTATAGGGGGTTTATTCTTTACCTTCTTACTTATTTTTTATAAAAATTCGTTTAGGAAAAGCCTACAACTTTTAAGGGTATCGTCATATTTTATCCAATACGATTTCAAGCCTTATCCTGTATGTCCAAATAGTCATTTATTTAAATCAAATAGATGATTTTATCACTATCCTATATGTATAGTCCTTATACACCTGCTCAGATACATGAGGTTTCATTAAGTTATGAACTCCACTAATATTCCCAAATCCATCGTAGTTATAGAAATAATCAGCCAATATTGTCTTTTCTGCTGCACTACATGAGTTCATCAGTTCACTAATCTTCTCTATTCTTTTAGAGTTAGAGATTCCTCCCTGACTTAACACAAAGGAGGATGTTTCACTCATTACTTTTAATGCGTTTTTCTTCTGAGCAGTATTCAGTTTATCATATTGTTTAGAAAATGCTGCCCCAATATGTGCATTGCTATTTAAAAATCGCTCTAGCAATTGCACATCATTATCTGTTTTATCAAATTCATTGATCCACCATTGCATATTTGTCTGCCCTGCCAATGGATTTTTGGGGTCAGATCCAGGTTCACTTTGAAGATAATCATACCCAGAACCAATTCCGTGGCAATTATACAAATAACCTGCTGCATCATGGATAGCTCCGTGAGTAGCTACTGCTCCACCATCTTTCAAAATTGGAATCCGATCATTTCCTGGCCCAGCCATTCCACCTGTAGGGCTTATTAATGAACCAAATACAGCATCTATCCCAAAGACATCTCCCACTATTTTCCCGAACCTTAGCTGTGCATTACTAGCTGTGAAATCTTCATGCTCACTTGTATCTAAAGCTGGTGAAGGATTATCTTTTAAATGATTATACTTTTCTTTTGTTCCATTTTTCTCCTTTTTGTAATGCTCAATCCCAGCTTCTTGTTTTTGCATTGCGGTATTGTATTGAGCCAAAGCAGAGCCTAGAGCCATCCCACGGATTGATTCTATACGAGCTAGAGCATCAGTTAATACAGAGCCTCCAGGTTTACTATATAAGATAATCATTGCATTTTTAAGTCCTTCAGAAGCCCCACCTACGAATTGGGAGTCAATAAGTGGGCGGAGGTTATTTTTATTAACTATCAGTTTTTCTTCTCCTTTTATCTGACTACCATAGATATTTTTACTAATTGTATCTGATACAATGATTAAATCCAATGCTTTCTGTAAATCACTTCCTGACAATTCTGTTCTCAAAATATATTTTAAACCATAAGATGTTTTGGCTCTTTTATCCATACTCTCGAGAGCAGCAAAAATGGTCTCTTCATCTGTTCCAGCACCTGCAGTGGCAGTCCAAAGTTTTATGATAGGAGAGGGGAATTTGGATTCACTGCCATATTCTATCAATAAATGACATTTCCAAAGTTCATGACCATCCAAGTCACCATTTAAAGCTCCAATAACTTCTGCATCATACTTTAGTCTTTCTCGTACTTCACATCTTCTTATAGCGTCATAAATGGCATCTTCATCAGTTCCTATTCCGCTTGTTGATTTGAGGATAATCTTTTTTGCCTCTTCTAAGGACAATGAGTTTCCTTCACTTTTAGGAGATTTTTTTTGAACAACAGACTGTGATGTAGAAAATGAAGGTGAGTGAAGTGAAGTAGTTTGTGAACCCAAAAACGGATTTTGAGGTTTTATGTTTTCATTAAAAAACGGATTTTGAGGTTTTATGTTTTCATCAAAAAACGGATTTTTAGATTCTTTGGATTGAGAAAGAAATGGATTTTTAGATTGAGAAAGCAAGCTATCTTCTTTACTGTGATTATAAGATGGATTTTGAGCTTTAGTGTTAGAATTAGTAGGTTTTTTTTGAATTTTTGAGCTTTTCATTGTAATATTTTAATTTTTAATATTAACTTGAATTTCAGTAAAAATATGTTTTCTACCAGAATTAAAAATATATTTTTTGCATATAAATATATTTTTATTTTATTTTTATCTAATTTAATTAGACTTTGAAAAATAATCGCTTAAACCTCTTGCTTTTTTTAGGAAAATTAAATTTTATTACACAGATATTTTTTTGGAACGCTAAAAAAACACTTGATTATTAGTTACTTACAGAATTTTGTGATTCTTTTTATCTATGTAAATTATTACCGAAATGTAAGAAGTAAGATTAAGTATGTACCTTTCCTTCTCAAAAGTACAAAAACTCTTGGAAAGTATAAGATTTTTAGTCGTTCAGTTAAAGGCTTATATTTTAAAAATAACTGTTGAGATATTTGTAATGGTGAGAAGTGATTTATGGTCATTTCACCAAGAACAATCCGACTTTTTGGTATAATAAGTGAAACTCAAGTTTTAATATAAGTGCTTAATAAGAAAAAGTATAAATATGGTTTCGAAATTCAAAATAGGGTATTTGATAGGTCAGTTTGTCGGGTTGGTTTTTTCTATTAATGCTTCTTTTTTCTGTTTGCTTTGATAAGGGAGAAATCGATTACCGAAATGCCTTTTTTGGATGGCTTGTCTTGGGATGATTAATCTCATATTTTACATTATCATCTTCCTTTTTAGCGACCTAAAACAATTCACTGTTACCAAAGATGGAATAGATATAAAGTATCTTATCACTCGAAAGCAATATCATATTGCATACAGTGAGATTCTAAGGTTTAAAGCTAATCAAAGAAAAATTTATCATAAGGTAGAGAAAAATTTAGGATATCAGGAGTTAGAAATTCACTTGATAGATGATGAGGTGATAGTTATAAATGGAGGGCAATTTAAAAATTATGATGAATTAAAAGAGTGCATCTATCTTAACAGAAATAATACTTTATGATGTGTTTCATTCTTACCTCCATATAACCCGAAAATCAAAACCCACTTTATTATTTTATAGCCATTGGATATTCAAATATAAAGATTTATATTTGAGCATCATTCTAAGAACATAAACCAATAAAAAAACTTAATAAAGTTAAGTAAAAATTTTGATATGTGGACTTTGTATGTTTATAAAAAAATTACTTACAATCAATAAAAAAAATGGCAGACAAAAACGATTTAGATTTTACTTATACTACTATTGACGAAATATTTCGCTTGAGTATGGGAGAAACAGGTGATTACAGTGGAGCTAAATATGATGGAGATTTTTCAATGTCATTGGAAGAAGCCCAAAAAGCAAAACACAAGTTTATAGCAGATAATCTTCATATCAAAAAAGGCAGTAAAGTACTTGACATGGCTTGTGGCTGGGGACCCTTCATCAAATACATCAATGATGATAGAGGTGCTGTAAGTATGGGCTTAACTTTATCAGAAGGACAAGCGAAAGCCTGTCAAAATAATGGAATGAACGTGATAGTACAAGATTGCCGAACAGTCAAAACTGAAGATTATGGAACTTTTGATGCCGTCACATGTATTGGTGGATTAGAACACTTTTGTTCCGTGGAAGAATGGAAAGGAGGTAAGCAAGAAAAAGTCTATACTGACTTTTTTCAAACAGTTTATGACCTATTACCCATTGGGGGCAGATTTTATATGCAGACTATGACCTTTAGCGAAAATATGCTCAAATATGAAGACATAGATATTAATGCTGAAAAAGGGTCTGCAGCAAATATTTTAGGCTTGATGGTCAAAGAATTTCCTGGTTCATGGCTTCCTTATGGGCCTGAAATGGTCATAAAAAATGCGGAATCTCATTTTAAATTAATTCATCAAAGTAGTGGCAGAGCAGACTATATCGAAACTATAGGTCAATGGAGAAAGAAGTTTAGAAAGTTTAGCCTCAAAAAATACTGGTTATACTTATCCCTCATCCCCAAATACTTAACCAACAAAGAATTTAGACACCAAGTAGCTATCTTTAAAGTCAGCCCTAACAGAGTTTGTTTTGAACGAGATATTATGAATCACTTTAGGTTTGTATTTGAAAAAATATAGACTAAATGTAGTGAAGATAAAAAAATAACAGGAATTACTTCCTGTTATTTTTTTATGCTATCCTATTAAGACTGCACGAAACTTTAATAGATTGCACTTATAACTTGGATGTGGGAAAGAATTGAGTTTACTATTGACTAAACTGAAAAGGAACTGAAAAATTTGAAATAACCAAAAAGTAAAAAGGCTGAAAGTAATTGTTCATTCTCCTCTACTCTAAAAATTCTTATAGAATTTTCGTTTTTGGTGCGTACTTGCAAATTTTAATGTTAAATTACACAATTGCTCATAGCTCAAATCTATGATAGTAATTCTAAAACAATATTTTATAAAATTTAAAACACAAACATCATGATTAAATTAACGGTACTTTATGGACACCCAACTAACTCAGAAGCTTTTGAGGATTATTATACAGATACTCATTTGACATTGGTTTCAAAAATGAAAGGAATCGAGAAAAATGAGTTTACAAAGTTTCTTGATGCACCTGATGGCACAAAAGCTGCATTCTATCGCATGGCAGAGCTTTGGTTTGCAGATGTAGAAGCACTGCAAATAACAATGGGTTCAGCAGAAGGACAGGCTACGACAGCAGACATTCCTAACTTTGCATCTGGTGGTGCTACTATGCTAACAGGAATAGTCGGATAATAAATAGAAAATGACTTCTAACAATGAGAATAAAACATAGGAAAGGTATTGATTTTTGTCGGTTCTTAGTGCTATTCCGTTGTTAGTTTCACCTTTCTTTCAGTTTACCCTTAGAGTAACTAACCACTCAAACCCAAACCCACTTAATTGTCTGAAAGCCATTAGATAGTAAAATAGAAATTCTTAGATTTAGACTTTGGTATCTGAATTATAGACAAACCTTTTAAGCTCTACATACTAATCATTTTGAATGATTTTATAAAAAATGGAAAGAATTGAATTATATAGAATTGATACACCTGAGATTAAAATCTTAATGGAATTGTATTTCAATGAAAAAAGACAATTGATATTTGATGGCTGTGATATTGGTAAAAAAGTTGAAGAAATTTGGGGAGATTCTGATTATGAATATTATTATACAATAGAGCCTGCACAAGTTGAAGAGCTATATCCAGTCTTAGGCATCATAAATGCAGAGAGATATGCACTTTTGGTAGAATTAAAAAACAGATTTGGAGGAAATAGTGCCTACAGTAAATTTGGTCATTTTATGACTGAAAATAATATTAAATTTGAAGCATTCACTTGGAGATAGTGAGTTATGAGATATAAGTTATGAATTATGCACTCAATGAAACCAGAGAACGAAAAAAGTATCGCCTCGAAAACGGCTATCTAAGCACTCGACCTAAGCAGGCATGGCTCGAAATGCTTAAATATAAACGAGATAAAATCAGCTAACTGTGTGAGTTGAAAATCTTGAGCTTTCTAATCATTTTCGTACTTTTGGAATGAGGGTCTAATGCTAGTCTGTTTTAAATAGTCAAAAATATTCACAAAACACACTTCTAAAGGAAACTATAGGAGACTATAGTCCTTTTTATTACAAAAAGTAAAATCAATAAAATCATGAAGCATTTTTCTCATCTTATTATCGGAACTGGTCAGACATTGAGCATACTGTTGGGAAAGTTAATTCCAGCAGGCGAACCTATAGGAGTCATTGAAGCTGATAAAGTAGGAGGTAGCTGTGTAAACTATGGCTGTACTCCAACTAAAACTTTAGTCGCATCTGCTAAAGCATTTCACCAAGCCCAAAGAGGTGATTTTTATGGCTTTCAAGCAGAAGGTTTAAAACTTGATTTTGGCAAAGTAAGAGAGCGAATGAATAGCATTCGAAATACTGGAAGTGATGACTTAACCTCATGGATGAATAATACACCTAATGTTGATTTAGTACTTGGAAGGGCAAAATTTACAGGTAATAAGCAAATCGAAGTAGAAGGCAAAGAGTACACAGCAGATAATATCTATATTAATGTGGGCACTAGACCCAAAGTACCACTTATTTCGGGCTTAGAAGATATCAATTGGTTAGATAGTGCTCGCCTATTGAATCTTGAGCAAGTCCCTAATCACTTGCTCATTATAGGAGGTGGATACATTGGAGTTGAGTTTGCACAAATATTTAGGAGGTTTGGGGCGAAGGTGAGCATTATCCAGCGTTCAGACCAATTAATGCCTAGAGAGGATGGCGATGTCGCAGAAGCAGTAAAGGTTATTTTGGAGGAAGAAGGAATTGATATTTATCTGAGTTCAGATACTCGTAGTGTAACTCAAAAAGACAATCTTATAGAAATTACAATTGATAAAAATGGTAAATCCATCTCAATAGTTGGGGATCAATTGCTTGTAGCAGCAGGGAGAGTTCCAAACAGTGATACTCTAACACTACAAAAAACAGCTATCAAAATAAATGCCCATGGCTATATTGAGGTAGATGATTATTGCGAGACAGCTGTAGAAGGAATCTATGCAGTAGGTGATGTGAATGGGCATGGTGGGTTTACACATACTGCCGTAAATGATGCTGAAATTGTATTAGATAGGCTCTTTGGAGGTGATAGAACCTTAAAGGGAAGGAATACAATTTACGGTTTGTTTACTGACCCTCCTTTGGGAAGAGTAGGTATGACCGAAAAGGAGGCATTGAAAAGTGGTAAAAAAGTATTGGTAGCATCACGACCTATGAGCAAGATTAGTCGGGCTAAAGAGATGGGAGAAACCAAAGGATTTGTGAAGATTCTAGTTGATGCCGAAACAGACCTCATATTAGGAGCTTCTATTCTGGGAGCTGGCGGAGATGAAATCATCAATATGTTTGCAACGATTATGCATTCAAATATTCCTTGTGAATATTACCGAAAGGTAGTCTTAGTTCACCCTACCGTTTCTGAACTGATGCCTTGGATTTTGGATGGGATTAAATAAGCTAAAGAGAAAAATACCTGATAATAAACAAGGATGGAATTAGTAAGCCTTCTTGTTGCAACGTAAATTTGTAGCTAAAATTAAACACAAAAAGTGGATATATTACTTATTTAACCGTTTCTAACATAAGATTAGAGTTGTTACTTCTTGATTTTCAATAATTTATATCAATTTTTTATTTGGGAATCTTGGAATGATAAGCTAATATAAATACTTTTCGTAAGCAATTTCCTGTGTTTTCTATGTGTCTATGTGGTTATAAAAAAGCTAAAGTGTTGGTAGTCTATATGCAACAACTTTATTGATTAAAATGGCACTGAAGACGGGAAAAGGTTTTACTGTGCAAAATCTTGCAAAAAACCACTGTGAGCATCATTTGAAATTATAAAGAACCGAATCAATGAATTAATTCTCATAAAAGGTTAAATAATCGTTTTTTGCTTTTTCTAAGTCTTTGATAAGTGTTTTTCTTTCGGCAATAAGCCCAGCTACTAGATAATTTCTTTTATAAAATAAGGCAAATAATCTAAATTTATCTCGTGCCGAGAATAACTCATGAGCATAGTATAAGGCAAAAAATGCACTGATAGGAAGACTAATAGCATAGAGCAACATCACCCAAAAACTAGAAGAAAAATAATACACCAAAAAAATCTGCAAGGGATAAAAAATGCCAAAAGTGAATATCCCAATGACCATCATAATCGGGGCAATGTATTCATCATATTTGGTCATCCTGACGGCAAGAAAAGACGGTATAATATAGGGAATATAGCCATTTAACAATCCGTAAACGTATAGAGGAAATCCTAAGGCAAGGAACAAAATATCTCTCAGACTATTCCAGAATATACTTTTATCCTGTCTGTTTTTACCAAACCACTCATCATTTAATTTAAGTCTTTGTAGGTTTTGGAGATAGCGGTGAATCTTTGGTCTAAAACCCTCTACTCTCTCAGGCTCATGCTCTTCAAAATGATTAATAGCATCTACAATGCCTCTAGTCATCAAAAAATTTTGCTCTTTGGGTTTTTCTGAAAGAGTAATGCTCTCATTAAGCTGGCTTTTATAGATTTTTTCTATGTTTTTGGCAAGTAAATCTTCTTCATGGTCATCAGTAATGATGATAAGTTTAGCGAGTTTATCCTCTATTTGTTCGGTGAGGGCTTTTACAGTTTCTTCAGGATTCAGTTGATAATCTTGCTTGAATAGACTGCTATTAATGGGTGTGCCTACTTGTATAAAAACCTCACTTCTAAAGCTTTCAGGTTTGGAGTAATTAAGTCCGATGGGTAAAATATGCAGTCCTAGTTCAAATTTATTTTCTGATTCTGCTCCCAAAGCTATCCTAGAAGCACCACTTTTTATTTTTTGTAATCTTCTTCCGTATATGCTTGTGCCTTCTGGAAAAATCAGGATAGTGCCTTTGTCTGATAAATGCTCAAAACATTTTCTAAAAACCTCATCATTGCTATATTTCACCTTGTTGCTATCTTCCTTTCGCTGAATCGGAATCATATTAAGCTGTCTCAAAAACCAGCGATTAAACGAAGAATTAAATACAGAGGCATTTGCCAGCACATAGACCTCTTGTTTTAAGAAGTGTGCTATCAAGAGCGGATCCATAAAAGTATTGGGGTGGTTAGAGACGACCAATAATGGTACACCAAGAGGAGGAATATTTTCTTTTCCTTTGATTTTTTTGGAGGTAAAAAAAACACGCAAGGCTACCTGAATAATAAAAATAAGAATGCGGTATAGCATATCAAATAGGATTAGTAAAGTTATAAAAATAAAATAATCCAAAAAGGTCTATATCCTGCGTATATGAAGTACAAAAGTCATTTGTTGAGCAGTTTATTTTTTCCTTTTTACTTAGTAAATCAATGTCTTAAACGTACCTACTATTCAAAAAATTATACAAGTACCTGATTACCAGATACTTGTATTGTATGTTTGAGATTTTAAGCTTTATTGAGATTAAGTAACAGTATAGTTTTCCGAGTTAGTGGATGTGTAAAACACTTATTACCAAGTCATTAAAAACTCATAACCCATCACTTATCTCTTATTAAGCTGCTTCGGCTTCAGTCTTATCTTGTGGTTCGTTTTCGCAAGCTCCTACAGGTTTGCCACACATTCCACAAGTATCACCATCGCCAAATTGAGCACTTTGTGTAGCACAAGTACCTTTAAGTTCTTTGCCTTTGATAAGCAGACCTACACTCATAAGTGTGGCGAAAATAGCAAGTCCTCCTATGGCAACCAATATATTTACTAACATAATTTTAGAGAGAATGTATCAAGTTAAAAATAATAACTTGAGGGATTAAAAATTAAATTTCAGATGCTAAATTACAGCTTTTTAACAATAAATCCTATCACTTGGTTTCAAAATCAGAGATGACTCTGATCAAATTGAAAGGGCAAAAGATAGGCTGCTTTTTCTATCTTGTAAAAATACTCATTTTGTTGAGGTAGCAAAACTATCATATTGTTTTTTTGATGTAATTCTACTTCAAGCAGACTCTGACGGCAGATTCCACATGGGCTGATAGGTAGATATGCTGTAGTATTGGCTCTGCGTGCCATCACTGCTAGGTGAGTAATAGCAATGCCTGTATATTGTGCTTGGCAGACAGCTAAGGCTACTCTCTCTGCACACAAACCCGCAGGAAAAGAGGCGTTTTCTTGGTTTGCTCCTTGTATGATAGTGCCATTTTCGAGAGCCATGGCTACTCCTACTTCAAAGTGAGAATAAGGTGAATAAGATTTTTGGCAAGCCTGTTTAGCCTCTTCTATGAGTTTTTGTTCAAAAACAGATAAATCCTCAAAGGCTAGTTTTTCAAAAGGAGTAGTGAGAATAGAGTTTTGTTTTTTCAAAGCATTAAAATCTTGAATGTCAATCTACTATGTATGGTATTTTTAAACGACAAGACATTCTTTTTGTTTGATGATGGACTTGAAATCATTCAGGAAGAATGGTCTTGATTCTAAGAATATACTGTTTCTAAAAAAACTTAGCAACAATATTAGAATAATTGCCCGAATTATCTTAAGTAAAAATTTAATTATAAGGTTATTACAAACTCATAACTCATCTCTTACATTAATACTCAAGCTATTAATAGAAGAAGATTTGAGTGGTTCTATGGGTTTAAAATTGGTGATGGGACTATCTACCACGGGAGCTTTAAATTTGATAATTAAAGCAGTATAATCATCATCAGGGTTATTGCCTCTCCCAAATGCTTTTAAATCCGTTACTAATTTGTCCGAAATACTTTTAGAAGATAATTCAGCCGTTAATTCAAGTAAATTTTGAAGGTTTTCGTAGCCATATTGTTCCCCGTCTGGGTTAAGTGCCTCTAAAATTCCATCAGTATAAAGTATCACTACATCTCCTGAGCTGAAAGTTTTTTTGAGAGGCTTTACAAAATTAGCAAAACTAGGGTTACGCATAATACCCAAACCTAAGCCTTCCCCAGTGAAATAATTTGCTTTTTGGTCTTGTGCAGAGTAATACAAGGTAGGGCAATGACCTGCTCTTGCAAACTCTATGGTTTGTTCATTGACATTAATCTGGGCAATGGTCAGTGTGATAAAAGAATTATGACTTAGACACTTACTCAGGGCTTGATTCGCATAAAATAAAAACTGCTCCGATGGGAAATTAAGTTGTGCCAGACCTTGAAAAATTCCTTTCATCTGAGCCATATAAAAAGCTGCATTAATTCCTTTACCAGAGACATCACCTACTACAAGGATGATTTGACCATCATCACGACAAAATATGTCATAATAATCTCCTCCTACTTCATAAGCAGATTCAGAGAATGCCTCAATGTCTATACAGTCATTGACTTTAAGGTCGCTAGGCAAAAGACTTTTTTGGATGCGTTGGGCTATTTTGATTTCTTCTTTAAATCGTTCTGATTCAATTGTTTTTCTGAGAAGTCTATAATTATCTATAGCAAGACTTGCCTGCCTTACAAATGTCTGGATAAGTTCTTTTTTCTCTTCCTCAAAGCCATCTACCCCTTTTTTGAGAAGCGTGAGTGTGCCCAGAGAGCGATTATTGATAATAAGAGGGGCATTAAAAATAGACTCAAACTCTTCGGTTTCTATATTTTCTATATTTTCTTTCTTACTTTCTTTATTTCTTGAAAAAGTATTGCTTACTACTTGATTCAACCTTTTTTTACGAGAGATTCTTTTAAGACCTTTAATGCTTTCTTGGCTGATATTTCTATTTACTAGAGCGATTTGCCTGCCCGATTCGTCTTTTACTTCTATCCAAGCTGCATCTGCTTTCACAGATTGTATGGCATTATCTAGCAACACTTCATAGACATGGTCTTCTTTTTCGCCAATTTGGAGAGACTCTGTGAGCCTTTGAAAGCTCATTACTTCTTCCATTTTCTTTTCAAAAACAGAAGTAGTAGGCAGATTAAAAATAATGACTAATAATGAAAAAATACTATAAAAAATCACAAACACAAATACCGCCAAGACATATACACTATGTGTGAGGTCAGTCGTGAAGTAAGGATGATTGGAGTGATTAATGACTGTCAGAAAGAAATAATAGGCAAACAAACTGATGAAAAGTAGCAAAAGAATACTTTGCCATTTTTCTTTGGCACTTAGATACGCTACCCAACGGAGATTAACGGAAAGCACCAAGCCCAATACCAATAAAATAGATAAAGAAATACTAAAAGGAAAGTGTCTTAAATCAAACTCAAAGAAATTAAATAAAAGGCTAATCAAAAGGACATACTCAAAAAGATTCCAAGTTTTACTGACTGATTCACTTTTTTGATGAAACACCATCTTTTTCCAATAAAAAAAGGCTTGTGTCAAAAAAGCTGTTAAAAGAATAATATTGATATGATACAATATATTAATGGCTAGCCCAGCCCAAGCACTCACAGGTTCAGTCTCAAGAAAAGAAACTATAAGCTGTAAAATAATGGATACAGCAGTAGTGATAAGCCCAAATATAAAAAGATTGCTTAGAATATCCACAAAACTCGGATCTTCCATTTTTTCTTGGCGTGCATTAAAATAAAAAAACACATAGAGCAAGAAAAAATTTAGTAACAAACCTTTGAGATAGAAGTTTACATCAAATACCTCCGAGTTGCTGTATCCCAAAAAAGCAACTAGCCTTATCACAAGGAGTAACATCCAGCTCACCAGATTGACATATACAAAAATACCTAAATGACCTCTAGGGGATAACATATTAACTTATCAATTTCTTGGATAATTTTGATTTATAGTTTGTTTTTAATGCAAACACTAAGTTTTTAATTGACTATAACTAGTAATCATATATACTTATTTAACCAAAACTAAGGAAAAAAATAATATTTTAGAAATTCACTAAAATATTATTTTTTTATATGAGTGATAAACTAAGAAAATATACTGTTTTTTTGATTAAAAACTTTGATAAATGCCTTTTTGCTTACTACATCTTAGCTCAATGTTTATCTGCTATAGTTAGGAGCTTCTTTGATTACTTGTATGTCATGAGGGTGGCTTTCACGCACACCAGCAGAGGTAATCTTGATAAACTTGGCTTTTTGCAAATCTTCAATAGTCGCTGCTCCACAATAACCCATCCCAGCTTTTACGCCTCCTATGAGTTGGTAAATGACTTCTGAAACACGTCCTTTGTAAGCAATCCTTCCTACGATTCCTTCTGGAACTAATTTTTTTGAATCAATTTCTTTATCTTGAAAATAACGGTCTTTTGAGCCAGCTTCCATGGCTTCCACCGAACCCATTCCTCTATAGGTTTTAAACTTACGTCCTTCATAAAGTACTACTTCACCAGGTGCTTCTTCTGTACCAGCAAACAATGAACCTGCCATAATACTTCCTGCACCTGCTGCTAGTGCCTTGGTAATATCTCCTGAAAAACGAATACCTCCATCTGCTATTACTGGGACTCCGAAAGGGGCAAGTGCTTGGGCACACATATAAATTGCTGAAAACTGAGGTACACCCACACCAGCGATGACCCTTGTGGTACAAATACTACCAGGCCCAATGCCTACTTTCACGCCATCTATGCCTGCTTCTGCAAGTGCAAGAGCACCTTCACCTGTGGCTACATTGCCAGCTATTAGTTCTAAACCAGGGAATTGAGCTTTGATGGCTTTTACAGCATCTATTACTCCCTTAGAATGCCCATGGGCAGTATCTATGCTTATTACATCTACACCTGCTTTGCGAAGTGCTTCTACACGCTCCATCAGCTCAGGGGTAATTCCTACGGCTGCTCCTACACGCAATCGACCATATTGGTCTTTACAGGCATAAGGCATATCTCTTTTTTTGAGAATATCCTTGTAAGTGATTAACCCTACTAATCTTCCTTCGTCATCTATTATGGGAAGTTTTTCTATTTTGTATTCTTGTAATACATCTTCAGCCATTTTGAGGTCAATGGTTTCACGAGCAGTAATGAGATTATCTTTGGTCATAATCTGAGTGACGGGGCAGTTCATGTCTTTTTGAAAACGCAAATCACGGTTAGTGAGTATTCCCACTAGGTGTTTCTTGGCATTGATAATCGGAATACCTCCAATTTTCAAATCACGCATGATTTTGTGTGCATCTCCTAAAACTGCATCTTCATTGAGCGTGATAGGGTCTATAATCATCCCACTTTGAGAGCGTTTTACACGTCTTACTTGATCAGCTTGAGCTTCTACACTCATGCTTTTGTGGATAAAACCAATGCCACCTTCTTGAGCCAAGGCTATTGCCATTTCAGCTTCTGTAACCGTATCCATGGCAGCAGATACGATAGGTACATTGAGGGTGATATTACGAGAAAGTTTGGATTGCGTATCTACATCTTTGGGCAAAACCTCGGAGTAGGCAGGTAAAAGAAGTACATCATCATAAGTGAGTGCTTCGTAGAGTAGCTTGGAATTGTCGATATTCATGGCAAATAATTAAGATATGTTATTTGCCGTGTAAAGTTAGTCCTTTTTCAGAATATCTCTCTTTTTTGAAAAATAAAAATAAATAATTTATGTCATATTATTAGAATAGTACTATAAAATCTTGCTATGAGTGTAATTTGAGTGATTTATTTTAGATTTTAAGTAAGTGATTATCTATGCATGATTATATCTCCTTTTTAAAAAGAAATTTAAAAATGTAGCCTAAACTTTTTCTTTGAGTAATTTTGTTTTAAAGTATCACAAAACTCAAGAAAAATTGATTGCACCTCTCCGTAAAATTATACACATAGACATGGATGCCTTTTTTGCTTCGGTAGAGCAACGTGATTTTCCTGAACTAAAAGGCAAACCTGTGGCAGTGGGTGGCGACGGCAAGCGAGGCGTAGTGGCTGCGGCAAGTTATGAGGCTCGTAAGTATGGTGTCTATTCGGCTATGTCTTCTAAAATTGCCTTACAAAAATGCCCTCATTTGATTTTTGTGCGTCCTCGTTTTGAGGTATATAGAGAAGTTTCTTTACAGATAAGAGAGATTTTTGCAGAATATACTGATTTAATAGAACCACTATCTTTAGATGAGGCTTACTTAGATGTAACTCAAAATAAAAAAGAATCTCTTTCAGCCACCATACTTGCCCGTGAAATTAAAGATAAAATCAAAGCCAAGACTAACTTAACAGCTTCAGCAGGAGTTTCATTTAATAAATTTTTGGCAAAAATTGCCTCAGATTTTCAAAAACCAGATGGCTTATTTACCATCACCCCTGAGCAAGCTGAAGCATTCATTCAAAAACTTCCTATCCAAAAGTTTCACGGAATCGGTAAAGTAACTGCCAAAAAAATGCACCAACTAGGAATTTATACAGGAAATGATCTCCGAAAATGGGCAAAGCATGATTTGCAAAGACACTTTGGCAAAGCAGGAGGATTTTACTTTCAGATAGCTCATGGCTTAGATACTCGCCCCGTAAACCCACACCGAATCCGTAAATCAATAGGTGCAGAGCGAACTTTTTCAGAAGATTTATATGAAGAAATAGAGATGAAAGAAGCACTCAGTAAGATTACTGAAAAGCTATCTCCTTTGCTTTTGGATAGAGATATACAAGGCAGAACGCTGACTCTCAAAGTGAAATATGCTGATTTTAAGCAAATCACACGCAGTCATACTAGCATACAAGGCTTACAAACCAAAGAAGACCTAGAAAAAATCTATATAGTTTTACTCAAAAGTATCTTTCCGCTTCAGCAAGGAGTGCGTTTGCTTGGTTTACAGATTTCTAACCTAAGCAATGAGTCAGATAAAGAGCAAAATACTAGGGTAGGAGTGCAGTTAAGTTTGCCTTTTTAAATTAGATATTGAACAGGAGAAGACTTTGAAAAGTACAAATAATAATGAAGGAAAAAAATAAAAATGTTTATCGACGTAAGTGTTTGATAATCAGTTATTTGGATTATTTTTTTTTTAAATAGAATGATTTTCAAAAAAATACGTTACTAGGTATAATTAAAGTTTTAAATAATATTTACCTTTGCCTTTTAATAAAGATAATTAAATACAACAACATGACTTGGATTTGGATTATTCTTGCTTTAATTCTGCTTGCACCTGCTTTTGTATTAGGCTATATTTTGATGGCTACTCTTTTAAAATGGATACCTACTAACCGCAAAGCTCGCCCCAATGCTGAAGGTACTACGATGTGGGTGGTCTCTAATGGAGCACATTCAGATTTGATATTACCTATCAAGACTCTTGATATTGACTGGACAGAGTTTATAGATACCAGCCTTTTCAAAAATACCAATTATCAATACATTTCATTTGGTTGGGGAGATAAAGGTTTCTATTTAGACACACCTTCTTGGGGTGAATTACAGCCAAAAGTAGCTTTTAAAGCCTTGTTTTACTTAGGAGAAACTGCTATGCAAGTGGTTCTGCACGAAGACATACCCTCAGATGCCAAATATAAAAAAGCTGTTAAACTGAATGCAGACCAATACCATAATATCATTCAGTATGTCAAGCGTAGTTTTAGATATGATTCACATAAACAACCTATGCCCATAGAGTTTGCAGGTTTGCCTGCTTATGAGCATCTTAATTATCAATTTTACGAAGCTACAGGGCGTTATCATTTTTTTAAGACCTGTAATTGCTGGGTAAATGATGCCCTTAAACTAGCAGAAGTACGCACAGCGACTTGGGCTCCCTTTTCAAAGGCGATTTTTCATCAGTTAAATAAATTTTTACCAGAAGAATCTGTTGAACTGGTATTACAGCCTGTAACCCTCTCACGTCGCCGCCGAATTCTGAATCGTTTGAAAAGATTCTAAGAGATATAAAAAAAGATGAGTTATAGATTATGAGTTTATAATGCTTTGATAATGAGTGTTTTATATAAGCTAAATCAGGTAACTATTCTGAATAGAATTACTTAGTGAAATTCCTCTCTCATAACCAATCTCTCATCATTCATCACTAATCATTACTCATCTCACAAAATTATTTTTTTTATAAATTAACTAATTACTGTTTTGAAATATCACTTTAAATAGTACTTTTACAGGATAATAACAAAACAAAAATTTAAATAAAATCAATTTAAAAATATGCAATGAATTAAATACTTTTCATTGCACAAACTTTTTTTGATTAAAATCGTAAAATACTTATGCAAATCAAAGAAATAGAAGAAGAAGTGCATTATACAATCCAAATCTTTGGTGATGTAGATGCAGCTTCCTCCATTAATTTAGACAAGGCTTTTGATAAAGCTCTTTCTCTAAAAAAGAAGAAAATTTTGATAGATTGCACCAATTTAGATTATATAGCTTCGGCAGGGCTTGGGGTTTTTATTTCTTATATTGAGCCCTTCAAAGAAAATAATATCAACTTTATCCTCTTTGGATTAAATCCAAAAGTAAAAGATGTTTTTACAATTTTGGGTTTAGATAAACTATTAAAAATAGAAGATACTAAGGAGGCTGCAAAAACACACTTATAATATAAAATGA
>JBBRUH010000030.1:0-20136 GCA_038248005.1 Cytophagales bacterium
GTCTATAATTTCTAACTCTTTATCTGCTTGTAATTTTTTAAGCATTTTATCAAAGGTAATGGGCTTCTTGATTCCAAGTGCAAGCAGGTATTCGTAAGCACCTTGGTCTGGCTTAGGTTCTGCATAAATGTCTTTTAGTACTGCTATAAAATCTCCTGTCAGCATATCCATCAGATCATTAGGCGTAGAACCTGTCATTGCAAGGGCTTGCCCTTCAAAAAAAGCTCCTCCGAGGTTATTAAACAGCTCTTTAATACCTTTCATATCAAGTCCTAGCCCTAATAGTCCTATCCGCTTAGCAAGAGGAAGTTCTCTCAGTAGAGATTGATTTAAGCTATCTTTAGCAAGACGACCATAATTTGCAAAAGAGTTATTCTCATTAAAAAACTGAATGTCTGTAATGGCTCTTCCTTGCTCAAAATTAACTTTAGCTGTCAGATAGTTATTTTTCAAATCTAGGTTAAGAGGTAAAGGAAAATTACTGACCATAGTCCGTATTTTCTTTTCATACACTTCCAGATTAACCCAAGCAGCTAGGTCATGGGTAGAGAGTTTGAGAAATTTGAATCTTTTGTCTTTTTGGTGAAGTAGTGAGCGGTCTTCTGGCAAATCTCTCAAGCGAATCATTCTATTTTTGAGGACATCTTCATTCGCTTTCTTTTCTAGTTTAATAAGTAATGCGGCTCTATTCATCCAGCCTAGGATGGTTTGCTCATCAATGATAACATACCTCATCCCTGAAAAAGAACGAATACGCAGATTTTGGTCTGGAAATGTTCTCAAAAATCCATCAAAGGCACTTTCACTTTCTAGCTTAAAAGAGACTGCAAAATAGTTGTTCTCAGGTAGCTCATTTTCCTCACTAAAAAAATAGACAGGACTTTTAAAGTCTATCCCTGAGTTTTTTAAATTTTTTTGGAGTGATTCTGTACTTTTAAAATCTCCAAGTATTTGCAATACATCCCTACTAAATAAGTGATTCCAGTCAACGGATTTACTTTGGATATTAGGCATATTAAGGCTAATAACAAAAGAAGCTTCTTTTGGGATGTATTTACTATGCTCGACAGACCGCCCACAAGCACCACAGAGTAATCCAATGAAGATTAAATGCCCTAGTGTATAGGCAAAAGATTTATTAAAAAAATAACTCATGAATTTATAATTTTGTGAAGATAGTTTCTGCTATAACAGATATAAATAAGTACGGTAACTATCCTGATAATATAATATAATTTATCAAGAATCTCATTAACCGCAATATTAGAGATAATTTCCTTCTTTTTAAAATATTCATTTAAGCTTACTTAAAAATTCATTCCTAAAAAAAATTTAAGCCTTGATTATCAGCACTTTACGTCTTATTTTGATTTAAAAATAATCAAAATATAACAGTCTTTTTCTAGAAAAATTTAAGTGCGAAATTTATTCATTATTTTTGGAATATCATGCAAATACATATTCATCACCCTAATCAATGGATGCAAAGTCTTGCAGAGGGTTTGCAAAGCAATATCCTGAATGATGTGCTTACGCTTAATCCTAAATTCGGAAAGGGTACTATCAAAAATATCCCTTTGATGGATGGTTTAAAGCTAAACATTAAAAATATAGAGCTAAATAAGAGTGTAAGAATCATTAAAAGTCATTGGCAAGACTTTGATTATCAGCCTATTATATTTCATTACTCTGATAGTGGTGTGGAGCAGTGGCTTGATGGCAAACCTTTTTTGCTGGGGCGTAATACTCCCAAAGGCATTGTCATTCCTTCTCATCAGATTAACTCACAGATTCATTTTCCAGCCAATGTTGCTATCACAGTAGTAGCGATTGTATTTAGTAAATCTTGGTTATCTGAGCAATTTGAAGAGCTGTTACAACCTTCTGATGAGGATAACAAACTGCAAAATTTATTTTTTAGCCAACAATCTTATTTTATCTATGAAAGTATCAGCCCTCAAATACTTAGAGTAATGGAAGATATTCTTAAGGCAGATTATCCGCCTAGCCTTGCCAAGGTTTATTTTAAAGGAAAGGTATTTGAGCTTCTTTCTCTTTTATTTCATAAACTTATTAATCGTACTATAGAAAATGGCTATGGTAATCTCAATAATGCTGATGTAGAAAATCTTCTCAAAGCAGAAAAGTTAATGCTAGACAATATAAACCAACCTCCTAAAATCAATGACTTAGCCAAAAAAATAGGCATGAGTGAAAGCAAACTCAAAAGAGGATTTAAGGAAATATTTGGTGAAAGTATCTATCAATACACTTTACAACATCGGATGACGTATGCAAAATCGCTCTTAGATTCTCGCCGCTTTAATGTAAGTGAAGTAGGTACACAAGTAGGCTACTCTAACCTTGCTCATTTTGCTAAGGCTTTCAGAAAACAATTCAGCACTTCTCCTAGCGAATATTTAGGCTCACTCCGAAAATAATTCTAATCTTTTTACTTATATCAAATAAACCTTTTAGGGGTCATCTCAAGACGGATTGGAGTTGTAACATTTAATTTAGAATTATAGCTTTGTATCTTAAACAAAGTCCTCATTTTTGGACTTATATATTTATTTTAAGCAGAGTCTAATTTTTTTAATTCTATATCCATGAATTTTCGAAAAGTTTCTATTGTCATAGCCATTGTGATTTTAGTGGGAGCTATTTTTACATCCCGCTTCATCAGTAGTCAAAAGAAAGTACAAACACCCTCTCCACCTCAAAAATCTATCCGTTCTGTTCGTTCTCAGGTAGTCAAAAATACGACTATCAATGCACCCATTACTTTTACGGGTAAGCTAATAGCCCCTGATAAAGTAGAGATTTTTGCAGAGGTAGGAGGCATACTTCAGAATACACAGCCCCGCTTTAAAGAAGGCAACGTATTTGGGCAAGGTGCTGTGTTAGCACAGATTGATAGTGAAGAAGCTCGCCTTACGCTCCAAGCACAAAAAAGTAATCTTCAAAATATCATCACTCAGATGATGCCTGATCTTAAGCTGGATTATCCACAAGATTTTGAACTTTGGCAAAAATATCTCAATGAGTTTTCTGCCAGTAAACCACTTAGTGCTTTCCCTGAACCTAGTGGAGAAAAAGCTCACTATTTCTTAATTAGTAAAAATATTTATAATCAATATTATAGTATCAAAAGCCAAGAAACTCGTCTAAGGAAGCATAACATTATAGCACCTTTTCAAGGGGTAGTTACGCAGTCAAGCATTAACCCTGGCACACTGGTGAGAGTAGGACAAAAGCTGGGTGAGTTTATCAACAATACTAACTTTGAGTTAGAGGCTTCTGTCAGTCTGAAAGATTTAGAATTTCTAAGAGTAGGAGATTTAGTAGAGCTATACTCCGAAGATATTTCAGGTCAGTGGCAAGGACGCATCAAACGTATCAGCAAAAGCATAGACCCTCAGAGCCAGAGTGTAAAAGTGTATGTCCAAATAGGAGACCAGCGTCTGAGAGAAGGTATGTTTATGAATGGAAAAATCAAAGCCAACCAAATAGACAATGCTTTTGCGATTGCTCGTGATTTACTACTTGGAGAAAGCGAAGTATATACCATTGACCAAAACCGTCTCAAAAAGCAATCAGTCCAAGTAATTCGTTTTGCAGGTAATCAAGTAATCATTAAAGGTCTGAAAGAAGGTACTGTATTAGCAGATGAATCTTCCCAAGAATTTTATGAAGGGCTAGAAATCAAAACCAACTAAATTTAATTCTTCACTTCTTTTTCTATTTCAAAACTGCTTTTAATTATGCGTAGCATTATTATTTTTTTTATCAAATATCCAATTTCGGGCAATACACTGATGGCCTTGATTCTTATTTTTGGGTTATCAGCATTATATAATTTAAAATCAAATTTCTTTCCAGAAGAAACCGAAAAATTAGTAACCATCCAGATTATTTACCCTGGTGCTTCTCCACAAGAGATAGAAGAAGGAGTAGTCAATAAGATAGAAGAAAATCTCCAAGGCATCACAGGGCTAGATAGAGTAACTTCTACTTCTAAAGAAAATAATGGTACTGTATCCGTAGAGATGCTAACTAGCTATGATATAGATTTATTTTTACAAGATGTCAAAAATGCTGTGGATAGAATTAGTTCTTTTCCTGCTGGTTTAGAGCCTTTGATTATCTTCAAACAAGAGAATGTGAACCTAGCCATTAACTTTTCTATCAGAGGTGATGTAGATTTAAAAACACTTAAAACTACAGCCAAGCGTGTCGAGAATGATTTAAGAACTGTCAATGGTATTTCTAAGGTTCAACTTACTGGATACCCTGATGAAGAAATAGAGATTAGTTTTAGAGAGAATGACCTTCGTGCATATAATCTTACTTTTGATCAAGCAACACAAGCCGTCAGCAAAACCAATGTAGAAATCACTGGTGGTACTATCAAAGGCAAACAAGAAGAACTGTTGGTAAGGGCAAAATACAAACAATACTATGCCAAAGAACTAGAAAACATTGTCTTAAAAACAGGACAGGATGGTTTAATCATTCGATTAAGAGATGTAGCTGATGTGAAAGATCAATGGGCAGATGCTCCTAACCGTAATTATTATAACCAACAACCTGCTGTGATTATCTCAGTGAGTAACACCACAGAAGAAGATATTTTATTCATTACAGATTATGTTAAGAAATACATAGAAGAATTTAACCAAAAAAATGATATACTAGAAGCAGAAGTCATTCTTGATTTCTCTAAGACACTCCAAGAGCGAATAGACTTATTGGTAGAGAATGGCTTAATAGGAGGTGTTCTGGTATTGGTGTTTTTATCTCTATTCTTAAATATCTATCTCTCTTTTTGGGTAGCGGTCGGTATTCCTATTTCTTTTATGGGGATGTTTATTTTAGGTATATTTAGCGGCTTGACGATTAATGTAATCTCGCTTTTTGGGATGATTATCGTTATCGGGATTTTGGTAGATGATGGTATTGTGATTAGTGAAAACATCTATCAGCACTATGAAAGAGGTAAAAGTGCTACCCAAGCAGCTATTGATGGCACTTTAGAAGTAGTACCTTCTATTCTGACAGCAGTTTTCACTACTATCATTGCCTTCTCAGCATTTTTCTTTTTTGAAGGCCGAATCGGAGATTTCTTTTCAGATTTATCTTTTGTAGTAGTTGCTACCTTAGGAATGTCTTTGATAGAAGGTCTATTTGTATTGCCAGGACACGTAGCTCACTCGCGAGCACTGAAGGGAAGTTATAAAGAAAAAAAACCTAACCGTGTGCAAAAAACACTTGATAGTGTATTTAGTACTTTGCGTGATAAACTCTACGCACCAGTTTTGAAATTTGCCATTTACAATAAAGCTTTGATGGCTGCTATCTTCATAGGATTGTTATTTATGAGTATTTCACTAATCTCAGGTGGATTTGTCAAAACCACTATTTTTCCTAACGTAGAGCAAGACAATATCAGCGTTACTCTGGAGATGCCCGCAGGCACTCGTGATCACATCACCAAAAAATGGATAGATCATATAGAAAAAGCAGTATTAGAAGTAAATCAAGACCTCAAGAAAAATAATGGAAATCAAGATGTAATCTTAGAAATCCAAAAAACAATAGGGCCACAGACACAACAAGCCTCTATGCTCATCATCTTATTGACTGGTGAATTTAGGCAATTAAAAAACTTTCAGATAGCTAATCTTATCCGTGAAAAAGCTGGCAAGATACCCAATGCCGAAAAACTCACTTATGGCTCGGCAAGCCCTTTTGGAAAACCTATTTCTATTGCTTTGATTGGGGATGATATAGAGCAGCTCAGAAGTGCTACTATGGCGGTAAAAGCAGAAATGCAAAAAATGCCTGAAATCAAAGATGTCATAGATACAGACCAAGAAGGGCTAAGAGAAGTCAATATCAGGTTAAAAGACAAAGCTTATCTACTTGGTTTGCAAGTACAAGACGTTTTAAGACAAGTAAGACAAGGCTTTTTTGGAAGTGAGGCACAGCGTCTTCAAAGAGGAGATGATGAAGTTAAAGTTTGGGTTCGCTATCAGCTAGAAGACCGACAAAGCATAGAGAGTTTAGAAGATATGCGTATCAGACTAGCAGACGGTAGTGCATATCCTCTCCGAGAGCTTGCAGAGATAGATATTAAAAGAGGAATCGTAGCGATTAACCACCTAGAAAATAAGCGTGAGATTAGAATAGAAGCTGACATTGCCAACCCCGAAGCCTCTCTTACTGATTTATTAGCCGAGATAGAAACCAATATCGTAACGCCAATCGCTCGTAAATATAATGATGTAAGAGTATCTTTTGAAGGGCAAAGCAGAGAATCAGCCAAGACAGGTGCTTCTGCTGGCAAGGTTATGCCTATCATTTTGATTATGATGTTTGCTTTAGTAGTATTTACTTTTCGCTCTCTTAAGCAGACACTCTCTGTATTTCTCTTGCTTCCGTTTGGATTTATAGGTGTAATTGTAGGGCATTGGATTCATGGTGCGCCTATCAGTGTACTTTCCTTTTTGGGTGTGATTGCACTTATTGGCGTAATGATTAATGATTCGCTGGTTTTTGTAAGTGCCGTCAATAGTAACCTTAAAGAAGGGCAACCCTTTTTAGATGCTGTTTATGAAGCAGGGCTTTCTCGTTTCAGACCTATTTTGCTCACTTCTGTTACTACTATTGCAGGTCTTGCTCCTCTCATTTTAGAGAAAAGCTTCCAAGCACAGTTTCTAATTCCAATGGCTATTTCTCTAGCGTATGGCTTGGCCGTTGCTACTTTTGTAACTTTAATTGCTTTGCCAGTGATGCTTATCATCGTCAATACAATTAAACTCTATTTCTTTTGGCTTTGGGAAGGCAAAAAACCAACCCCCGAATCTATGGAAACAGCCATCAAAGAACTTAAAGCTGAACAAGAAGCCCATTAATTATTTAGAGATATTCAAATATTTTCACTTATTATCTAAAATCATGAATATGTTTTCGCTGTCAAAATTCATTTATTTTTTGTTTTTAACTCTTATATCTTCATTCACTTTACAGATTCAAGCCCAAGACACCCTTAGTTTAGAACAGGCTATTGAGATAGCTTTGTCTTCTAACTATGGTGTCAAAGTAGCTCGAAATAATTCTGAAGCACTTCAAAATAATGCCACCAAGGGAAATGCAGGCTTACTCCCTACAGTAACTGCTTCAGGTAATCTAAGCTATGCAAGTAATGATATTAGGCTTAAAATCGCCAATGGGCAAGGAGTTACGGATGTAAACCAAAACAGTGCAGCTACTTGGAGTTCAGGAGCTTCTGTCAATGTAAATTACACACTTTTTAATGGATTTGCTACTATTAGAACTTATGATAAGCTGATGCTTAATGCAGAAGCAAGCTCTACACAGGTTAGAAAAATAATGGAAACTACTATTCTTAATGTAGCTTCTCAGTATTATAATCTTGTAACACTGTCTGAAACATATCTTATTCAATCAGAAAATATTGCGATTTCGCAACAAAGATATAGAAGAGCAGAAGTAAGAAATGAGTTTGGTGGAAATAATAAACTAGCTATCCTTAATGCAGAAGTGGATTTGAATACGGATAGTGTCAATCTGGTTACGAGCCAACTTAATATCCAAAATGCAAAACGTAGTTTTAATCAACTTTTAGGACGTGATAATAATATTCCTTTTGTGGTGAGTAGGGTAGTCAGTTATGAAACTAACTGGAATCTAACTACTCTCATAGAAGAAGCAAAACAAGAAAATGCTACACTACAAGGTGCTAAATATAATCAATCACTTGCAGAGTTAGATTTAAAAATAGCTGAAGCAGCTCGCTCACCAAGGGTAGGTTTAAGTGCTGGATATGCTTTTAGCAGACAAGATAGCGAAGCTGGATTATTATTGGTCAATCAAAATATTGGGTTTTCGACAGGTCTTAACGTAGCTTTTGATATTTTTAATGGAGGTAAAAAAAATATCCAAATTCAAAATAGTAGAATAGCCATTGACTCACGTCAGCAAGAACTCAAAGAGGCTACACTCCTTATAGAACAGCAAATAGAAAATGCTTATGCTACTTTTCAGAATAGGATTTATATTTTAAGAATGGAAGAAAAGAATATAAGAACTGCACAAGCTAATTTTGAAAGAACAGAAGAGCAGTTTAATTATGGGCAGGTAAGCAACACACAGTTTAGAGAAGCACAACTAAATCTAGCCCAAGCAAAGAACAGATTGAGTAATGCTAGATATGCAGCAAAGCTCGCCGAGTTAGATTTACAACAATTGAGTGGCGGTATTTTGAAAGAATAGTTTGGATATACTTCTCAATCATAAAAAAAGACTAGTTTCCTAGATAAAAGAAGCTAGTCTTTTTCATTACGAATAATCCCAAAAAATCTTAACTGAGAATACTGATCAAAAGCTTCTTGTAAAGTAAGTTTATGTGTACTCAAAAAATCAGGATTAGTCAATGTTCTAAAAAACAACTGATCATTAAGGACTAATATACTTGGATGAATAGGATTAAACTCTTTTTCCTCTGCTCCTTTTTGATAAAAAGAAGCCATCTCTTGAGATAGGTTATCTAAGAAGGCTTCTACTTTCACCCATAATTTAGGATATAAATCTCTCAAATCAGTTAAAAAAATATTAGAAATATCAGAGATATGATTTGTCTGAAATTTAAGCACATCATAACATCTTTGCTTAAAACTCTTTTCTTGGTTACGAATAATATCTTTAAAGCCTGCAATTTGATTTAGCTTATACTCTACTGCTTGTTCTATGATTTCCTCCTTGGTCTGAAAATAATCATAGACTGTAGTTTTACTTCTGCCTAATTCTTTGGCTATCACATCCATAGTAATCCCCTTCAAACCATTCTCTTGAAAATAAGTAAACAAAGTAATAATCCACGGTTGGGTTTTATCCTCATCACTTTTTCTATTTCTTTCTATTGCCTTTCTTCCCATATTTTATTTATCCTTACTCACTAATCTAGTCATTGATGGCATTTTCAAGTTCATCTATATACTCTCTTAGTTCTTCTATTGCTTCTAGACTTTTACTTTTAACAGCCTCGTTTACGCAATTCATGATGCTGGCTTTTAGATTTCTCAGATATACTTTATGAGGGTCTTCAGGTGTGAGCTTCTGCCGTTTTAGTTTAATCTCTTTTACTGCTTGATTAAAGTTGATTCCACTAGCCAACAATAAGCCTATTTCTTGAGCATTTCCCCACTCACCTTCTTCTGCGTATTTTGTAATCGCAGTTTTGGGTATATTTATTTTTTTATTAAGAATATCCCATTTGACTTGCCTATTATCACTGCTAATTTTATCAATCGCAATTGCAAACTTTTCATCTCTCCTTATGGTCTTATCTGAGACTTTATGTTGTTCTGCTAGGCGTTGAGCAGTTGGGACACTTTGTCCCTTTTGCTCAGAGTATTGATTTGAGCCAGTACCTCCTACTTTTCCTTTTTCTCTGTTGTATTGTAATCCTCTAAGATAAGATTTAGTTTCTTCACTTACATTTCGTTTTCCTAGCTGATTATTCACCATCCAGTCATTAACTGCTTCTGAACCTTCAAACTCTTTGACTTCTACATTAAAATCAATATTATTTTCAGCACAAATCTGGTATCGGTTATGCCCATCTATAAGCACATACTCTTGATTGTCTTTCCAGACAATGAGATTATCACGACAGCCTTCTGCTAAAATATTATCCTTTAGCTTTTCGAATTCGTCTCTTGCCAAAGGGGGTATCAGATTTTTAAATTCTTCTCTGATTACTATATTTTGCTTGACAGAGACTTCGCTCGTTTTGGTCTTCTGTTCTGCTGCTTCTTTTTGTTTTTCGGCGGCTTTGATTAGCCCGTCAAATTTAAAAGTCTTTGCCATATTCTATTTCTTTTTCTATTTATAAATTGTCAGAAAACATTAATCAGATAATCGCTCTGACAATATTTCTTTGGCTAATAAAGTATAATCTTCCGCACCATTGCATTTAGGATCAAAGGTGAAAACATCTTTACCCGCAGCAGAGGCCTCTGCCAAAGTAATATTTTGTCTGATAGTCGTATCAAACACACGTCCTTCATAGAGTCCTCTCACTGTCTCTGCAATCGTCTTTCTAAAAACAGTATGGTTTGTCTGTGTAATTAGCATTCCTAATATTGCTAATTCTGTATTTAGATTTTCTTTTAATTTTTCTATTAAATTAAAAACAGTCTGCAAACCTTTTACAGCAAGGTACTCAGACTGCACTATCACGATTACGTAATTAGAAGCTATCAGTGCATTCAATGTAAGTACGCCCAATGAAGGAGGGCAATCTATCATAATAAAATCATAATTGACTGCTACTTTGTCTAAGATTTTTCTCAATATAAAATAACCATTTACATCAGATTGTAGCCTAAGTTCAGCCTCTGACAAATCTAAATCTGCTGGCACTATATCTAAGTTTTCACCTATAGATACAATAGGTAACTCAGATTCACCACAGATAGCTTGATAAATATTTGTTTCAGGTTCTTCTATTCCTGTAGCTTGTGAAAGGTTTGCTTGTGGGTCTATATCCACTATCAAAACTCTTTTCCCTTCTAAGGAAAGTGCTTTGCCTAGATTAAGTGTAGAGGTAGTCTTACCTACGCCTCCTTTGTGATTGATTAGAGAAATGATTTTTGCACTCATTGTTTTTGTATTATGATTATCTAATTTATTGAAGTATCAATCGCAATTGTATGACAAAGAGACTTACTCTTATAAGAATATATGATGCCTCTTTTTGATATTAAGTAAGCTTAATTCTCTCATTACAAAATTAATAGAATTTAAGGATACTAAGACCCAAATCTGTCTTTTTTAAGTTCGATTAGCGTATTTTCAATGAATTATTCACTAAATTTATTCTCATTAGTATTTTCTTCTTAAAATAAATAAAAAACATATCTCTATTTTTATGCAACAAACTATTAGTATTCTCATGTTTATAGGTCTTATAATAGGCTTATCTTTTTCTGCCAAAGCTCAATCACCTTATGGAAGTGAGCCTCTTGCACACACCTACTCTATAGTAGCGATAGACCCCGAGACAGGAGATATGGGAGTAGCCGTTCAATCTCATTGGTTTTCTGTAGGTTCTTTGGTAATCTGGGGAGAGGCTGGTGTAGGAGTGGTAGCTACTCAGTCTTTCGTAAATCCTGCACTTGGGCCTACGGGTTTAGAACTTCTCAAAGCTGGCTTCGCCGCTCCTCAGGCACTCAAAGGATTGGTGCAAGCAGACCCAGGGCAAGCCGTTCGTCAGCTTGCTATCTTAGATGCTAAAGGAAATGTAGCTACACATACAGGAAGCAAATGTATAGAAGAAGCAGGTCATTTAATAGGTGAAGGCTTTTCTGTACAGGCCAATATGATGCTCAATGCAAAAGTATGGCCCGCTATGGCTGAGGCTTTTGAGAAGTCTAAAGATAAAAAATTTGCTGATAGATTACTCCTAAGTCTGGAAGCTGCTGAAAAAGCAGGAGGAGATATTCGTGGAAAACAATCTGCTGCCATCCTTATCGTAAAGGCTAAAAGCACTGGTAAAGTTTGGGAAGATCGCTTGGTAGATTTAAGGGTAGATGATAGCCCTGAACCACTTAAAGAACTTCGCCGACTTTGGAATGTGCAGCAGGCATACACTCACATGAATGAAGGCGACCTAGCCATGGAAAAAAATGATGTAGAAGGAGCTTTAAAATCTTATGGAGCTGCCGAAGCCATGTTTCCAGACAATGAGGAAATGAAATTCTGGCATGCTGTGGCACTGGTTAATATTAAAAAAACGGACGATGCAATGAAAATATTTAAAGAGATTTTTGCTAAAAATAAAAACTGGCAAATCCTTATACCAAGAATCAAGAAATCAGGTTTGATTAATATTGACGAGGTTGAACTCAAAAAAATAATGGCTTTGTAACTTCAGCTATTATTCTTTATCTCTACAAAAAAATCGGTTCATATCATTATAAACCGATTTTTTTGTTTTCACTCCTCTATTCTTTGGAGGCTACGCAGTATAGCAGATGCCTACAGCATGACAAAATAACCTCCCATTCTGAAAGAATCTGAAGACGTATCAAAGGCAAGCTACGCAGTATAGCAGATGCCTACGGCATGACAAAAATAAGCACTCACTAAATCAATCCTCAACCTTCACCCCTCATCCCTTCCCGTATTACCAAATCATTAATTCTCTTATAAACACTTGTATTTTAAGAACAAAAACATTATGTTGGTAACAAGCAACCAGATTCATACCTAATCTCGTGTTGTAGATAGATTTTAAAAGGTGTATGCCGAAAAACCTAAGTACAAACAGAGTAGTCATTATTTTAATTTTTAAATTTTTATGAACATTTTAAAAACAATCTGCTTTCTAGCTATCGGGATGATAGCTATGAGCAGCGGATGTGAGAAATCCGAAACCATTTCTCCTGAGTGTGATTTCTCGTATGATTGTAAAGACTTACAAGTATTAGAGGAAATTGAAGACGAAGAAGTAGTCGTTCAACCCCTTCAGGGAGGATACTCTTTATTCAGAAATGGTGGTGCTATTTCTGATGAAAATGTTCTCATTCTCTGTAAAAGGTTACCTGCTGAATTTCAAGTATCGGGCAAAGTCTTGATAGTATCTGGCAATAGGATGAACTGCTGTAAACTTGTAACATTGCCAGTGCTTAGGTCAAATTTTGGCTGTTTGTTTATCGCAAGTTCTATTAAAGAAAAACGTAATCAATAAAACTTACAACCAACAATACTATCAAAAAGAAAATACTTCTGGCATTGCTTATTGGCTTTGTCCATTTTAACCTTTTTGCTCAGGAGAAATGTGGGTCTTCCTTAGATTTAGAGAAAGTCCGCATTCATCACCCTGCTTATTACCAAAAATTGATGCAGATTGAGCAACATACACAAAATTATATTACTCAAAAAAGGATTACCTCGGATAATGTAACTGCAACTATTCCTGTGGTAGTGCATATCATTCACAATGGCGAAGCCATTGGCACAGGCACGAATCTTTCAGTTGCTCAGATTCAATCTCAGATAGATGTACTCAACGAAGATTTTAGAAGGCTTAATGCAGATAGAACTCAGACTCCATCTGTTTTTGTTCCAGTAGCAGCAGATGTAAATATAGAATTTAGGCTGGCTTGTACCGACCCTAATGGTAATGCTACCAATGGGATTATTAGGGTTCAAGGGAATAATACTTCTTATACTGTTGTGAGATCAAATGGATTAATAGATGATGTAGCAACTGGTATTAAGCAAAACAGCACAGCTTGGCGAAATGATTGGTACCTTAATATTTGGGTGTGTAATTTGAACGGAGGGGTTGCTGGCTATACACACCCTCCAGGTGGTAATGCAGCTTTTGATGGTGTAGTAGTAGAAAACGAAGTTTTTGGGAGGATAGGAAATTTACTTAGCAATTATAACAAAGGCAGAACAACTACCCACGAAGTAGGGCATTGGTTTAACTTACGGCATATTTGGGGAGATGATGAAAATGACCTTGATACCTGTGGAGCAACTGATTTTGTTGCAGATACACCCAATCAATCCGTGTCTACCTTTGGATGCCCTAGTTTTCCACAAGTAAGTTGTAACAATGCACCCAATGGCAATATGTTTATGAATTATATGGATTATACAGATGACCGTTGTATGAATATGTTTACAAATGGTCAAAAGGATAGGATGAGGGCATTGTTTGCAGCAGGTGGTGCAAGAGAAAGTTTTATCAGTTTGGCTATTAGAGAAAATACCAGTCTTATTTGTAGTTCAACCACTACATTTTCAGTAGAACCCAATACAGGAGCAACAGTTAATTATCAATGAACTGTTACAGGACCGCTTCAGATTGTAAGTGGGCAAGGGACAAATCAGATTACTTGTAATAAAACGGGTGATGGTTTAGCTACAATTACCGTTTCCGCACAAGGATTGTACTCTACCAAAACTGTCTGGGTGGGCAATCCTGTAATTACCTACATACCCTCACTTGGCAACCCCTGTTTTTCAAATCCTTATTATTCTGCTCCTAACATTCCAGGTTTAACTTATCAGTGGAGTGTAGATAATCCGAATATATGGTTTCCTGGTGGTAGTAATTCTCAAAATTCAACTGTCCTCTCAAGAGACCCTTACTATTTTACCATCACTCTGACCATCTCTAGTGGAGGCTGTAGCACTACTCAAACTCTCAATACTTACACAGATGGCTATTATTGCCAATGCTTTTTTGACCCTTCTTGCCCTGGTCAGGGAGGATTTGGGATGATGGTCTATCCCAATCCTAGCAATGAAGAGCTGACCGTAGAGGCAACAGATGATACTGATTCTAATAAAAGTGCAGATGGTGAGTCTATTCCTTCTGATAAAAACAAATCCTCCCTAGACTATGAACTAGAGCTACTCAATACCTACCAAGAGATAGTCTGGAAAGGACAACTTCAAGATGGAAAAGCCAAGATAAATACCAAGGATTTACCCGAAGGGACTTATTATCTCAGAATAATCAATGACAAGGAGTCTATAACAAGGCGTATTTTGGTGAAGCATTAGACATGAAAATTATTTCCAATTACTCTAAAAGAGATATGTCATAGGAACAAAAAAGCCCATTGTTTGAGTATAAAGGGCTTTTTTTGTTTTCAACTGCTTTCTTTCTATTCTCCATTACACGAAGGCTACACAGTATGTGAGAGATGAGTTATGAGTTTGTAATAACTTGATAATGAGTAGTTTACTTAAACTAATTGTTTACTTTATTTTTAATTTATTACTATAACAGATTTTTCCAAAATGAGAGAAACAGACTTTGTCATTCTGGAAGAATCTAAAGACAAGAAAAAAGCCTGAAACTGTTATTTGATACTGCTATTTAAAACTGAAATATGATACTTGTTATTTGACACTGAAATATGACACTGCTATTTGACCTCACTAGGGGGCTAGTCTATTTATCATCCAATCTCCTCCTTCTTTTTGATATAATATTCTTTCATGCAAACGACTAGGGCGACCTTGCCAAAACTCAATCTGCTCAGGAATCAAACGAAAGCCGCCCCAGTGTGCAGGCTTAGGAACTTTACCCTCCTCGTATTTTTCTTCTAATTCTTTGAAGTTATTTTCTAGTACTTCTCTACTCTCAATAGTCTGACTTTGGGGAGATGCCCAAGCCCCTAACTGACTAGCATGAGGACGAGAATGAAAGTAGGCAGTGGATTCCTCTTCACTTACTTTCTCTACTTTTCCCTCAATGCGTACTTGCCGCTCTAGCTCTGCCCAGAAAAATGTCAAAGAAGCAAGTGGATTCTCAGCTAAGTTCTTGCCTTTGTGGCTTTCATAATTGGTATAAAATACAAAGCCCGTTTCATCTAGACCTTTCAGAAGTACAATCCTCCCTGAGGGTTGTCCTTGTGCTGATACCGTAGTCAAGTGCATCGCATTGGGTTCTGGTACTTCGGCTTGGCGAGCTTCTTCAAACCACTGGCTAAACTGAGTAAGAGGATTGGAGTCTATATCACTCAAATCTAAGCCGTGTAGGGTATATTCTTTTCTGATTTGAGCAATTTCTTTTGATTGAGTCATTATCTATTTATTAAAGTTTGGATGTATAGATGTAAAATTAAGTATTCTAATTTCAAAACACTGTGAGCAAAATCAATGTTTAGAAGAAATTTTAAACGCTTGTCTATTTTACAGTCTAAAAAACACGTCTAAATTCTATTTTTTCAAAAACAGCACTTTTACACAGTAAATAAATATTTTATAAAATTTAATTCTGCTAATAATCACTTTATTCTTTTTGAAACAAATAAATATATAGTTCACAAATCCCTATAAGTATTATTTAAGACTTTACACCCTCAAAAAGACCTTAAAATAGAAAACTTGATAGTTCTTTCAATAAAACAATTTAACAATAACATTTAGCGAGGTTTGATTACTCTTGACAAAACAAAAACGCATAATAAAATGACTGAACAGTCATTTTATTATGCGTTTTATATGTGACTGATAAGTCATTTTATCTGCTTACTTATAATCCTGCTATTTCTAAGCTCATATCCCATAATTTTTTAGCTTTCGCATCATCACGAGCATCACGACTTATTTTCTTGATTTGAGATTTAGAAAAGTATTCTCCAGTTACCTTACTCACTTCGGGGTTACTTGCCAAGAAGATGGAAGTCTCTGCACCTTGCTGGGGAGTCAATAAAAACATCTTTCCTAATTTAAGAAGCGTTTCAAAGAAAGGTCCACTATCTGTTCCAAAGTTAGTAGCTACTGCTCCAGGATGAACACAGTTTACGGTTACATTTGTATCTTTAAGTCGTCTAGCTAATTCACGAGTAAACCAAATATTACATAGTTTAGAAATACCATAAGCCTTGAAACTAGTATAACCTCTGGTAAGCTGAAGGTTCGTCAAATCAACATTGCTCACAAAACGATGAGCTTCTGATGATACACTAATAATTCTTCCTTGTGGAGCTGCCTTTACTGCATCAAGTAAAAAATGAGTAAAAATAAAATACCCCATGTGATTAACAGCAAAAGTTTTTTCTAAACCATCAGCCGTTACTTCCCGATAACCTTTTGCAATAAAACCTGCATTATTGATGAGTATATCTATCTTAGGATATTTGGCAGCTACTTCTTTACCAACACGCTTGCTTTCTTCCAGAGATGAAAAGTCAGCTAAAAAAATAGCAATGTTTTTATTTTGAGTTTTATCCATAATCTCTTGCTTGGCTGTTTCTGCCTTTTCAGCATTTCGGCAGACCATGACTATAGTTGCTCCTTTTCTGGCCAAAGCGAGTGCAGTATAAAAACCAATTCCTGAATTAGCTCCTGTGATGATACATATTTTGTCTTGCATAATTTTTATATAATATGTTTGTGAATGCTTTTATCAAATATAATCAATATAACAGGATTATTCAGTTATTAGTTATTGGGGCATTTTCCTGGTCATTGGGTCATTAGTTCTATAAAATAAAAATCCAACAATCCAACAATCCAACAATCCAACAATCCAACAATCTAACAATCCAACAATCCAACAATCTAACAATCCAACAATCCAACAATCTAACAATCCAACAATCTAACAATTACTCACTCCCTTATTTATTCTTCTTCTTTTCATTTCTCTCTTTGAGGATAGCTTCTATCTCTGAGAGTGAGGTATTTTTTTCTTCTAGCAAGATAAGCCAGTGATAGAGTAAATCAGCACATTCATTTTTAAATAAATCTGCATTATCATCTTTGGCTTCTATGACTACTTCTATAGCTTCTTCTCCTACTTTCTGGGCTATCTTATTGATACCTCTTTTAAAAAGTGAACTAGTATAAGAGTCTTCTTTGGGAGAAATTTTATAATCGTGAATAATATCTTGCAATTCATCTAAAAATGAACCTTGATTGATTTCATTAAAACAAGTATCACTGCCTGTGTGACAGACAGGCCCTGCGGGTTTTACTTTGATAAGCAATGTATCTTGGTCGCAATCAGCTTTAATTTCTACCCATTCCAAAAAATTCCCAGAAGTTTCACCCTTTGTCCAAAGACGTTGCTTACTACGGCTAAAAAAAGTAACTCGCTTTTCACTCAATGTTTTTTGATAGGCATCCTCATTCATGTAGCCTAGCATCAGCACTTTTTGAGTTTTTAAATCTTGGATAATGACTGGCACCAAACCTTGATTTTTATTGAAATCTATGTCCATTTCTTTAAATTTTCTTTTGTATATTATTTATTCTAAGGCTATCTATAAAAGCAAAAAATGTAGAAAAATTCTAGTTCTTTCTTTACAATAATAGAAGAACTAAAACAGAAAAAGTCAAAAATATTTTATCGCTTAAACTTTAACTTGTTGATAACTAGCGAATTGCTATTAATGAAATATTGCTTTTTTTTCTAAAAATCCTTGTTTTTTTCAAAATTTGAAATATTAATCTTCATAATTTAGTTATCAACAAGTTATCCACATTTTTAGGTTACTGATTTTTTACTCCTTTTATAAATTCTTTTATGTTATTTTTCATCTCTCCATCCTTAGCAAGTGTACGAATAAAAGCACTCCCTATAATAGCTCCATTTCCAAATTTGCAAGCCTGAAGATAGGTTGCATGGTCAGCTATCCCGAAACCAATCAAAATAGGATTGTTCAAGTTTAAAGTCTGTAATCTCTCAAAATAGGCTTCTTGTTCAGTACTGAATGCTCCAGTCTTGCCCGTAGTGCTTGAGCTTGAGACAGCATAAATAAATCCTTCTGACTCGGCATCTATGACTCTAATCCGTTCATCGGAAGTTTCAGGTGTTATCAAGAAAATATGAGAAAGTTGGTATCTTTGAAATAATTCCTTGTATTGGTTTTGATACTCAAACATAGGCAAATCAGGTAAGATAAGACCATCTACTCCTAACTCAGATGCTTTCTGGCAAAATTTTTCTATACCATATTGCATTACAGGATTAAGATAACCCATCAATAATACAGGAAGATGAATATTTTCACGAAATCCTTCTAACTGAGTAAAAAGTTTTTCTATAGTCATCCCTTGCTCAAGAGATGTTTGATTACTTTCTTGAATGGTAGGCCCATCTGCAATTGGATCAGAAAAAGGCATTCCTATTTCTACAATGTCTGCCCCTGCTTCGGCAAGGGTTTCTAATATAGGAAGAGTATCTTCTGAATGAGGATAGCCCGCAGTAAAATAGATAGTCAACAAATTTTTTTGTTGAGATTTTAATAATTCAGTCAAACGATTTTTTACAGGCATCGGTTTATAGATTTAATACGTGTGTTAATTTGGAAGTGCAAATCTAAGGAGAAGGGACTGGGCTTACAAGATTCTGATTAAAAATGATAAAATTTATGAAATATATCTTATTAATTATACTGATTTTTGGGGGCTTAGGCATTGTGCAGGGTCAAGATATAATATTGTCAGGTAAGATGATAGACCAAAATAGCAAAGAACCTATTGGTTTTGTGCATGTCAGCCTTTGTAGTAGAGCATTAGGTACTACTAGCAATGAAAATGGAGATTTTCGCTTGATTCTTCCCCCAACTGCCAAAACAGATTCACTCTGTATCTCTTGCATTGGGTATGTAAACAAAAAAATCTCTATTGCTCGTCTAATGTCTCAAAATACTCCTTTCATAGAATTGGAGGCAAATATCGAAGAGCTAGAAACCATCCAAGTAAGAAGTAAAAAACTTCCTCCTGCCAAAATTTTGGTAGAAAAAGCCATCAAAAGAATAGAAAAAAATTTTCCTGCTTCTCCTCACTTAATGGAAGGCTATTACCGTGATTTCTTAAGGGATTCTACAGGGCAAAACTTCTTACATCTAGTAGAATCAGCCATAGGAATCTATGACCCTGGCTACGAGGAAGCAGATGAATCTACTCGCATCAAAGTCTATCAATCACGTCATGCCAATGGATACCCACTCAATTACTCAGATTTTTATGAAAACAACTTGGGCGGAAGAAGTGGAAATATCAGTATTATGGGAGGAAATGAACTGTCTATATTAATGTATAATAACCCTGTCAGAAATTATCGCCGCATCTCTGACCTCAAAACAGGTTATGAATTGGATGAGTCTTTTCTTAATAATCATCGATTTGAAATTGCCTATATCTCTGAAAGTAAAGGCGAAACTATCTATGGCATAGACATAGAGGCCAATACCAATAATCCTTATCTTGCCAAATTTATAGGAACTCGCCAGCCCAACGAGAATTATCAGATGAAAGGGAAGATTTATATCCGTGAAAATGATTTGGCTATCATGAAGATGGAATATGCTATTGTTCACCAAACTCCTACCAAGACAGAAGTACTTAATGAATTAAAATTAGATTTTAAGTCTTATAAAGACAAGATGTATTTACATTATATCTCTTTCTCTAATTTTATAGTGATTAAGAGAGATTTTACTCAGGAACGCTACAGGCATTTTAGGGAGTTATTTATCCATCAAATACTGACCGAAAATTTACCTCCACCCGATACTTTTTATTTATTCAGTACTATTGGCAAGCTACATAACCAAAGCTATCTTAATA
>JBBRUH010000031.1:0-20067 GCA_038248005.1 Cytophagales bacterium
AAAAATACAATATAATAATGATATAACAAGTAGCCATTAGAAAAATATAGAAGTAAAAAATATCTTTTACTATATAATACCATTCTATTCTATAAATAAATAGAAGTTTTAGAATACACACCAGCAGAGAACGGTTTTCTCTTTCACCCAAAGAAGTAGAACTTATCAGAAATCTATTATAATCTCTTGAGCAATTCTACTGAATAAATCACCTCATTACAAGAATACATCTCTTATTATTATTTTGAAGATAAGCGTAGTTTCTCAAAACTGTTTTATACTTTTCCAAAAAATAAGTAGGCTTTCTTAGCCTCTTTGGGTTATATTTTGACTTATTCTTCTATTGCCCACTGTTTTAAGTCTTCTGAAAGATGACTTAAAACAGTGGGTGGCGGGTTGCAAACCAAACCTATATCTCATCTGTTGAAGACCTACTTTCCTCTCATTGCCAATGTTGTTTAACACACCTAAGATACCTTTCGAGAAGCTCACACACCAACATCTTTCTTGTCATTATGGAAGAATCTAATATAGAACATAGCCTTTTAAATATTTAGAAAATCTACTACTTATAAGCCCTACCAATAAACTTGTGGGGCTAATTGCATTTTTTTCTTTTTAGAAACAATAATTAAATAAAGTAACAAGTTAGTCTAGGTAAAATACTCATTATCAGATTATTACAAACCCATAATTTATAACTTATCTCTCACTTACCAATGTTCTACCTATAAATCATCAAAAAATCGTTACGCCATGACACTAAAAACTGCTATCGTAACACAACCCTGAAACTATTATTTGATTAATACAAATCCCAACCTCCATTGAGATAATATTTGTATAAGACAGGGTTATGGATAGTATTGATTTGTACGGGTTGCTTCTTTGGGTCATAAAAATAAGATTTTTTACCAAAAGAAGTCATTAAAAGCATGGCATCATGGTTAATCCAACGAGTAGGTGTTTTTTCAAAAGAAAGTTTGCGAAGAGAAGCTAGGAGCTTTTCTTCAGTCATTCCCTTGCTGCCAATTGTCCAGCCCCATTGACCTAGTGTAAGTACCTGATTATGAATCTGCCTTACTCCAAAATCAGCCGCTTGCATACTCAGCCGAATGCACTCAAAAGACTGCCCACTATAATAAGGACTGCCTGACTGAGTGATGATAAGCCCATGAGGGCGAAGCTGCTTGTAGCAAAGTATATAAAATTCTTTGGTATAGAGACGATTCAGTTCTACGGATTTAGGGTCAGGTAAGTCTATGATAATTACATCAAAATATTTGCGTGTGTCGGTCATAAACTTATATGCATCTTGATTATAGATGGTAAGCTTAGGATGATAAAAAGAACTGTCATTGGCTGCTAATAATACAGGATGCGTCTTAGCAAGCTGGGTCATGGCAGGGTCTAAATCTACCAAAGTAATGTTTTCTACCTCAGGATATTTTAAAATCTCACGAACAGCCAAGCCATCACCACCACCCATAACTAATATATTACGAGGATTGGGCGAAAGTGTCATCAAAGGATGTACTAGTGGCTCATGATATAGCTCTTCATCACGAGTACTAAACTGCTGACTTCCATTGATAAACAACCAATAATCATTTTTCCATTGGGTGATGACTAGCTTCTGGTATTTTGATTGTTCTACATAAATTACTTGATCAGCATAGCGTTTTTGCTCTCCAAAAAGAATCAAAGGATCGGCAAGAACCGCCCCGCCTACCAACAGACCAAATACCAACACACTATAACCTATTAGTAGTTTTCGCCTTGGAGGACTTAACAAGCCCCTAAACTGCACGAACAATACTAGTGCTACCGAAAAATTGATAAAGCCTAGTATAAAAGGGGTATAAGTAAGCCCTAAAATAGGCAAGCCTACAAAAGCAAAAAACAAGCCCCCGAGCAAACTCCCAAAATAGTCATAAGACATCACTGAAGCAATATTGAGGCGAAGCTCTTCATAATCTTCGTTAAGTCTTGTAACCATCGGTATTTCAATACCTATCAGCAAGCCAATAGCTATGCTTAAACTATAGATAATCACATCTGTATAGGTCGTATAGGCAGAAACAATATATACAAATAGGGCTGAAAAGGAAACTAAGACAGAGAGAATAAACTCTATGATGATAAACTTTTCTAACAGATTGCCCTTCAAAAAAGGAGTAAGTCTGCTCCCTAAGCCCATAGAAAAAAGCATAAAGGAAAGCACCAAAGTCCATTGTAAGATAGAATCTCCCAGAAAATAACTTGCCAGGGTAGAGAGAATATACTCTGCCACAATGCCCGAAAGCCCCGTAGCAAACAGAGATATTTTGAGGATGAGTGATTTACGGCGTTGGTCTTTTGTTATATTTGAATTCATGGTTTGTTTAGTAGTATTTTGCCTAAGTATGCAAATATACAAATCTCTCCTAGTATTCTAAATAACAGTTACTCAATCATTAGAAATATGGTTATCTGACAATTTTTGTGGAATTTGAATAATTAAGGTTATTATAAAAATGTATCTGCCTGATAATAAGAAAGTTAAACATATTAAGGACACTAGTTTTATTGTTTACCACAAAAATTGTCATACAACCAGAAATATTATCCATGCTTGCTTAGTAAGCATTTTAAAATAAAGTGCTCATTTGGCTCAAGTAAAATTCTCACTATCAGATTATTACGGCCTAATAACCAATAACTATTCTCTTACTTCGCCTTATATCTTACTAAAAATCTTTAAACTTGGGTCTATTAATTTAAGTGGAATATCTACATTGGAGGGTAACATATCATAAAATCCTAACATTAAATACCCACCTGTTTCTAGGCTATCGCAAAGGAGATTTAGTACTTTTTTTTTGAGTACATCATCAAAATAAATCAAGACATTGCGGCAGAGAATGATATTAAAAACTTGTGTCTGTGGTAGCTGTGTGAGATTATGAAACTTAACTTGCAGATTTTTTTTTAGAAAGTCTTTAAATATAAAATTCTCTCCCTTTTGATCAGCATATTGTGATAAGTCTTTTTGAGATGATTTTATAAATGACTGGTAGTTTTCATTAAATTTCTTCCATAAATCTATGTTATATTTACCTTGTTTTACTTGTTCCATAAACTCGGTATTGATATCAGTAGCAAGTACTTGGGTAGATTCTAAAAGCCTTTTTTCGTGTAGCAAGATTAACATAGAATAGACCTCTTCCCCTGTAGAACATCCTGCATGCCATATCTTGATGGAGGGGTTTCCTTGTTCTTTTACTAATATATTTTCTTGAAGAAATTGCCAAAGATTAGCATTTCGGAAAAGCTCTGTAAAGCCGATGGTGATTTCATTGATAAATACTTGTACAAAGTCTTTTTCATAGAGTACTTTTTGCCAAAGATGATAGGATGATTCTAGCTGATAGCGGTGCATTAGCCTAGCGACTCGCCTCTGCATAGAAACGGTTTCATACGCACGGAAGTCTATGCCATAGCGTTGATAGATGGCTTCATTGAGTCCTTTGAGTTCTTCTTTGGTAATCAATAGATATTGGTTTAGAGAATGACAAATAAAATCCAGAAACCAGTCAAATCAGGTATAAAGGCTGTATTAGCATACAATCCATTTCCTTTTTCATTATTAATGATTTTGATTCCTGAGAGTTTTTGGTTGTTATTATTATGAAGCCATTCTTGGTAGTTTTGTTGTTCATCTTGATTTTTAAAGCTGAAGATATGACTCAGTTCTTTGCCTATGAGTGCTTCTTTGGAATGACCTAGTAAGTCATAAACCAATGGATTGGCAACAGTAATTATTCCATCTTGATTGGCTCTCATGCTAGGCAAAAGCTCGTGATTAATCATCTCTTTTAGGGTATCTGTATCAGCTTCTAGTGCACTTTTGACAAGTCCATTTTCATCAATAGTAGAGTCTTTATTGATGTTTTTATAGTCTAAAATGGCGTTTTTCATCTTAAGTTCTACGATTTCTCCCCTAAGATAGACTGCCTGTATTACATCATCTGTTACATCTATGATGATTCCGAGATAGCGTGTTTGTTTTTTTTCAAAATCACGATAGACTGCAATGCTGGTATTTCCCCAAAATGACTTACCACTAGGAGATCGGTATTTGAGTGTGAAACGATGAAAATCATTTAATTTTAGATGTTCTTTGCATTCTTCCCAATACCTCATAGGGAAATGTGGGTCTATTAACTCCTCAAAGCGAGAAAGATTATCTTTGGGTTTGAGCAAAAGCTTATTTTGGAGGTTTTGATTGATGCTGACCAACTGAAAATCATTATCAAGTTCAAAGGCCTTACAAGCTTGATGAAACATATTTACGACGGTATCAAATTCTTTATTTTGTTGATGAAGCTTTGTAGTAGTATCATTTAACTCTGTGATGGTTTTGGATATTTTTTTTTCATTGTTAATTAATCGTAACCGCATGCTTTCTATCTCAGTTACGTCTATGAGCGTTACCAATAATTTATCTATTGAGCCATCTAACTTCATGATAGGGTTAAAATAGACAATAGTTTGATGTTCGTTATTCTCTTTACTTAAAATAGTGAATAAGCGAGTTTGCATCTCGCCTTGCCAAGCATCTGCAAAGATTTTTGCAATAAACTCTTTTTGATTATTTATGATAAAATTTTCAAATGGTTGTTTTCTTATGTCTTTTCGCTCATAGCCTAATATGCTTGTAAACTTAGCATTGATGCGAGTAATATACCCCTCTTCATTGAGTTCTATGATAGGCAAAGCCTGCCCTAAGGCATTTAGTTTACTAGTTTGCTCAAGGTTACGCTCTTTATCTTCGGTCGTAAATTGAGCCAGTTGTATCACTTTAAAGGGAACTCCTTCGGTATCAAATATTGGATTGTAAGTACTGTCTAACCAGACTTCTTTGCCCCCTTGTGTAATACGGCGATACTCTCCTGACAAATAAGAGCCTTGCCTTAGACTATCCCATATCATATCATAGCGTCCAGTTGCGATGTCATCTTGAGGCACTAAGATGGTTTCATTTTGCCCAATAAGCTCCTCATGTTGATAACCCACTACACTTAGATACATATCGTTTACTTCTAAGATATTTCCCGCCATATCAAACTCGATGGTGGCATTGGTCTTGTCTATAGCTTCTAATATGTTATTTAATAGGTTGGTTTCTTCTTCAATCACTTTTATACGTTCGCTCAGCATCTCTTGCATTTGCTCCAGTTGTTCTGAGTTTTTATTCATTTGTACTTCCCGCTGTTTAAGCTGGGTGTTCGCATATCGTGCATCCTCTAGAAGCCGCTCTGTGTTTAAGTGCATCCTTTGAGACTCCAGAGTGATGGCATAGATTTCACAGACTGCTTGTAATAACTCTTGCTGATAATTAGCCAAAGGCTGATAAGAGATAAGCTCTAATACACCAAGTACCTGTCCTTCTTTTTGGATAGGATAAATTACCAATGACTTGGCCGTAAACTGATTGAAACTCGTGGTAAGGTGAGGGTAATCTGGTGGAAGTTTATCTAATATAATTGCCTTATTTTTGGAGAAACAAGTACCGATTAAGCCTTCTTTGATTCCAAATGATTTTTGCTGAATTTTCTCTATAGGGCAAGCATAAGCAGCAGCTAATTGCAGTTCTTGATTTTCTTCTTTTTCTTCTATCCAGTAGATAGCTCCTTGCTGTGCGTCAAAGTAATTAGCTATTTCTTCTAATAGTTTTTGTGCCAGTTCTTGTGGGCTTCTTTTAGTAGATTGACGGAGTACATCATTGATTTGAGCATACCCTTGTCTATACCACTGTGTCTGGTCAGTAGATTTATGTTGAGTCTCGATGCTTTGATATAGCTGGACTATCTGCTGATGAAGTGGCATCGTAGAATCTATCATTTCGGATAGAGGTGATTCGCCTTTCATCATTTTTTGGAGTGATAAATTAGATTTCGATATATCTTCTTCTAGCTTCTCAAACTGTTTTTGTATTATCTGATAACCTTTAGGTAAATCAAATTTTTTCTTTTTAGAAATCCTACCACTTGTCAATTCTTTGAGCCTGATAGTTAGCCAAGCTTTTGGGGTTACTACTTGTTTTAAGCTAAAAAAATTAAAGATAAGTCCATTGATTATTCCAAATGCTACTATAATTATAGCTTTTTGATAGGTATTGGTTACTTCATCGAATACAAATATCACTGCCACAAAAGCAATCATCCATACTAATAACACAAAATATATTGGAGAAAAATTTTTTCTCATATCTGCTTCTGCTAATTTTTATGCTAATTCTCACTTGTATGAATTAGCCAAGTAAACTCAAGATTAATTTCTAAAGGTAAACAAATAAACTCTAAGTAAAATAACTGGTAAGAAAGTTTTGATTCTTTCGCCAAAGATTCTTCTAATACTTTGGGTAGTAGATCCTTATATAAATCAGGAACATCACCATAAACTTTCAATTGATTCTGATTAGCCCAAAACTTAATAAAATGAGCACTCAAAATATTATCTAACTCTAGCAAAAAAGATTCTAATAATTCTTCATTAAGTATTTCTTGTTCTTCTTCTGTATTTTCACTGTTTTCTATTGTGTTTTTCAATACTTTTTCACCTAACTGTCTTGCTTCTTCTTTACCTATCCATAAAAAACTATGCCCTTCTAACTCACCTTGCAGATTAGTTTGAAGCCAAAAGCCTTCTCGTGGTTGTGAGTAGATTTCCTTCCATCTAGTGGGCCAGTGATGAATCTTGCCAAGAGCATACGTGCCTAGACTTACTTCTTGTTGTAATATTTGACTAAGTGCATCTAGTGCTGCTTGTGTAGCTTCTGCAAATAATTCTTCTTGAAATACAATGGGAGTATGGTTTTCTTCTTTAGACATATCTGAGAAATTAAAGAATGATGATTATTTTATATCAATGGTTAGTTAGGTAGTTTAAAATATGTTTAGACAGCTTAGTATTGAGTTTTATTTTTATTGTTTCTCAAAATATTTAGGACATCTAAAATTAGACAAACATCTCCTGTGCCCAAAATAGTAGCACCACTAAACACCGAAATAGATTGAACCATGGGAGGAAGTTGTTTTTCTATGATTTCTTTTTGATTTAATAGACGGTTCACTTTTAAGCATATCTTGCGGCTGGTATCTGCTATGATTAGTCCTACTTCTTTGCCCTCAAAGTCAAGTTCTGAGTCATTCATTGTTTCTTTTGCTAAATAAAAATATTTTCTCAAATCTATCAAGGGTATATTTTGATTTTGATAGTAAATCATCTCACCTACTCCTACACTAAACACCTCTTGCTTCGCCAAGGCACAAACGCCCTCTACATACATCAGTGGAATACCATAAATCTGCTCATCTAAAGTAAAAAAAAGTACTGATTTGAGCATCATAGAGACAGGTAAGTGCATTTGGAAGGTAGTTCCTTTTCCTTCTTCAGTCAGAATCAATATTTTACCTCCTGCCGAATCTACGGCACTTTTGACCACATCTAGCCCCACTCCTCGCCCCGAAATCTCTGTGATGGTATCAGCACTAGAAAAACCTGACTCAAACAATTGTTGAAATATCTGCTGGCGTAACATATTCTTCACTTCAGCTTCACTAAGCCATCCTTTTTCTACCAGTTTTCTACGAATACTTTCTTCTTCTATGCCTCTTCCATCATCTTTTACCTCTATAATTACTTTGTCTTTTTCATTGTAAGCACGGAGTGTGATAGTTCCCTCTAATGGTTTTCCGTGTTTGAGGCGTTCAGTGCTTTCTTCTAAGCCATGCCCTATAGCATTGCGAACTAGGTGCACCATAGAGTCACTAATGACTTGTAAGATATTACGGTCTATTTCTATATCTGTGCCTTCTAACACAAGTTTTACCTTTTTGCCCTCAGCCATGGCTACATCACGCACCACTCTATGAAATTTTTGAAAAAGGACTTCTACTTTTACTAACCTAGCTTGGATTACAGAGTACTGTAGCTCACTTGTAAGACGGTGTAATTGATGAAAATCTTTTTTGTCTAATTGCTTTTTTTGAGGTGCTATGGTCAACAAGCGATCTCTCTCTATGCCTATTTCTCCTGCTAAGTTGAGCAAAGCATCCAATTTTTGCACAGTTATCTGTACCGTATCATGAAACTGGATATTTTTTGGCAAAGCTTTATTTATATCAGCTTCTTTTACAATATTTTCTATTTTCTTTTCTTCTGTAGGTTCATCTATTTTTTCTGGCTCTGCTAAGTCCTCTGTCTGTTGGTCAGGTATCTTCTCCTCTTTTGTAGAAGGTGATAAAATCGAGTTTTGCTCTCGGGCTTGGTCAAGCTTTACTTTGAGCATCGTCAGAAGCCCTTTGTAAGTTACTTTTTCTTGGCTACGCACTGCATTTAGAAGCTCTCCTAGCTTATCATTGGCACGAAATAGCTCAGTAATCCAAGAAGAATCTGACTCTAATGAAATATTATTTTTACGGATTTCATTAAATATATCTTCTATTAAATGAGTAAGCTCTCCGATTGGTTTTAAATCGAGTGCAAAAGCGTTGGCTTTAATCGTGTGCATATACCTAAAAATAGCTTCTAAGGGAGCATATTGCTTAGGGTTCTTCTCTAGCTCTGTCAGCAACATTTCTATTTCACCTTGTTGAGCTTGGGCTTCTTGCAAAAATAGGTCTAAAAGTGCTTCTTGTTCCATGACAAAATTTAAGTATTAAAGTTATAAGTAATGAGTTATAAATGATGAGTTATTCTATTAAAATACTGATAATTAGTTTTTTATACAAATATCAAAATACAAACTAATGTTGACCATCTACTTATAATAAAGTTATCTGTGAAAATACAGACAACATGTCAAGCTAGACAACTGACCGCAAACATTGGAATCTCACGAAGAGATAGCATATACTTGACTGCACCTTGCTCTTGGGCAGCTCTTGGCATTCCAAAGACTACCGAGCTTTCTTTGTCTTGTGCTATAGTCATTCCATTTAATTGCTCTATTTTTTTCATTCCTTCTGTCCCATCCCTGCCCATTCCACTAAGAATAATCCCTAAGGTTTTCTCTTCAAAAATCGCAGCTGCTGAGATAAATAGTGCATCTATGGAGGGTAAGTTATAAGCTATAAACTGTTTTTCAGTTTTTTGAAAAACGACTTCCCCATTTTTCATCTTTTCGAGTTCCCAGTTGCTTTCAGCATCTAACAAATAAACACATCCTGCTTTTAAAGCAAGGCTAGACCGAACCATCTCTATAGACAAAGGACATTCTTTCTGAAGTCTTTGCACAAAAGACGTTATAAAGTGAGTCGGCATGTGCTGACCTATCACTACAGGCACAGGCAAATTAGCAGGCAAATTATGCAAGATATATTCTATGCCAGCAGTAGCTCCAGTAGAGCCTCCTATCAGTATTATCTGATAGGGAAGTTTCTGCTCAAAGGTATGTGGAGAGTGATTCTTCTTTTGTAAGATGCTACTTTGTGGTATGATGCTAGAAATATCCACACTTTTAGCACTATAAATCTTCTCCGTTAATTCATCTTGTACCGTCCGAATTTTAGAGCTAAAAACGCCCAAAGGTTTGCTTACAAAATCAAATGCTCCTAATTGCAATGCCTCAAATACTTGACTCGACTGTGCTACATTCAGTGATGTAAGTAAAATAATAGGTGTAGGGCAGTATTTCATGATATTTTTGACTGCATAAAGCCCATCATACTCTGCCATCAGCATATCTAGTACTACTACATCAGGGCGAAGGCTTTGTGTCTTCTCAAAAGCTTCTTTGCCATTCGTGGCTGAGTCTATGACTTTAAAATGTACATTTTCTTGTAACATCTGTTTCACCATCAGCCTCATAAAGCCCGAATCATCTGCAATCAATATATTAATAATTTCTTGCTTCAAAACATGAATGCACGTTGGACAGCATCAATAAGCTGCTCAGATGTAAAAGGCTTTACGATATAATCTTCTGCCCCTAATTTTAACCCTTCTTGGATGACTGACTGCTGCCCTACTGCACTAATGATGAGTATCTTAGAGCTTAAAGATTCTGCACGCAAAGTTTTAAGAATATCTAGCCCCAGCATATCAGGCAATATATTATCTAGGGTAATCAAATCAGGCTCTAGGTCTAAAGCAAGGTCAATGGCTGTTTCACCATTAGATGCTTGCCCTACCACTTCATAACCATTGGCAGTAAGTGTGTCTTTGATGATGGTGCGCATATACAGCGAATCATCCACTATTAAAATTCTTTTTTTACTCATTGTGTTTTTTTTAGATATTCATTAGTTAGTGTTTTTGATGGGTAGTGGCGCTAAATCTTGCTGAAAAAGAAGTTCTTCATTGAGCAAAATCAGTAGTGTATCAGGTAGTTTTACTATAGCATTGATATACTGATTTACTTCTGATTCTGCAAAACTAAGGTTTGCCTGTCGGTCTATTTGTGTTTCTTGAATGCTCAAAGTACTCGGTAGAGTATTAATCTGTAAACCTATCTTTACTTGTTTTTGATTAAGCACTACAGTAAAGTATTTACCTTCTGTCTGTTGTTTTGTCTCTTGGAGTTTAAACTTTTTTACTAAATCAATAATAACATACACTTCCCCTCTGATATTAGCAAGCCCCAAAACATGAGAAGGGGCAAGGGGTATAGGGGTGAGTATAGGAGTGGGAATCACCTCTTTGATAGATTCTATGGGTAGGGCATAAGTCTGAGAGCCTAGAAAAAAGGTAATGACACGTATCTCTGAGTTGTTTTTTCCTTCTATATTCATGGATGCATATTTTTTTGAAGACTAATTTAATACTAAAAAAATAAAAGATGAAGTAAGCACTAAACAACTTGCGAGTGTTAGTGCCATATTATCAAGAGATTAGTTATAAGTTATTAATTATTAGATTATTAAGTTGTTGATAATGAGTGTTTTGGATAAAATAAATGTCCATTTTATTTTTAAACCATTGCTTAAAGACTCAGTCTATTTCTTTTAAGTAAATGGTCAAAATCAGTTTACATTTTAATTTTGTTATAAAAGACTGATTATCAAAAACTTACTAAGATAACTCATCACTCATCATTTATAACTCATCTCTTAACCCCTATTTAGTTTAAACTTACCTACTTGATTTTTCAGTCCCTCGGAGATTTGGGTAAGTTCTTCGCTTGTATTGGTTACTTCAGACATTGCTTTGTCCATTTCTAAGGAGGAGTTAGCTACTTCTTGAGTACCACTGGCAGTTTGTTCGGAAACAACCACGATTTTCTCTATATTTTTAACTACTGCATCTATAGACTCTTTTTGTGTCTGAGAGGCAATTAAGATAGCTTCGGAGAGTGTCAAAGTTTCTTGGCTTGAAGTATCGATTTCAGAAAAAACCAACGATACCTTTTCAGTCGCTTGATGCCCTTCAATTACTCCTTTTTTCATTTGCTCTATGGCTTGATTAGTCTTTTGGATATCTTTCTGAACATCTTTGATAACTCTATCTATATCAGTAGCAGAGGTACGCGAGCTTTCAGCTAGTTTTCCGATTTCGTCTGCCACTACTTGAAATCCACGCCCAGATTCTCCTGCTCTGGCAGCTTCTATTGCAGCATTTACAGAGAGTAGCTTCGTCTGAAAAGCAATATCAGTAATTACATTCAGTGTGCGTGATATTTCATCAGAGCGATCAGTGAGTATCTCGATTGCTTGTGCAGTTATTTGTGCAGACTCTGAGAGTTTACTCATATTTTGGACAAGCGAGCTAACCGTAGTTAATCCACTTTGGCAATTGATTTGTCCTTTTTTAGCAGCTTGATTGATGATTTCAGCTTTCTGGCTTACTTCCCCTGCTGATTTGAGGGTATCTTCTACTAGCCTTGATGCCTCATCAGTTCGGTTAGCTTGCTCTTGGGCTCCGTCAGCCATTTCTTGAATAGCAATAGATGCTTCTTGAGTAGTCTGACGCATAGCGAGAGATTTATTCTTCATCTGACTGCTTGCTCCTGCTACTGAGAAAGCACTATCTTCTATGGTGAGAAGAAGTGTATTTAGGTTTTTGAAGGCAATATTGAGTGCATTTGCCATATCTCCTATATCTCCTTGAGCCTTAAGTTCAAACTTTTCTGTGATATTACCCATAGATAAATTAGTGATAAGGCGATTGATTTCTATCAGGGGAGTGTAGATATTATTGAGTAAGTGATTAAGTGATTCTGTCAGATTACGCCAAGCACCCATTTGATGTTCAGTTTTAAGTCTTTCTGCCAAAACGCCCTCTTGTCCTGCTATATTTACTACTCTATTTACATCTTTTAATATATCTTTGAGTGTATCTCTCAGTGCTAGGTTATTTTTAATCATACCAGCAAGGTCCTCAGAGGCTAACCTTCGTCCCAAATCTAGTTCTACTTCAAAATTTCCTTTGCGGAGTTCTTCCAAAAATGCTCCAGAAGCCTTAAGTCCTATTGTAAAATCAGTTACGTCTTTGGCAAGTTTGATTACCTTCACTGTTTTATTATTTTCATCTAGCACGGGTGCATAGACTGCATCTAGCCAGACTTCCTCTCTGTTTTTATCAAAGCGCTGATATACCGCAGGCAGGTTTATTCCATTTCTTAAATCTTGCCAAAACTGTCTATATTCAGAAGTCTGTGCATAGGCTGAATCTACAAATATTTGGTGGTGCTTACCTCTAATTTCATCTATGCTCTGATAGCCCATGGTTTTTAGAAACATATCATTGGCATCTAAGAGAATACCTTCTGGGCTAAATGTTACAAATGAATAGGCTGTATTAATAGCATTAATTTGTGACTTTATTTCTGCTTCTGACTCTTTTAAATCTTGGGTGAGTTTTTCTTGTTTTTCTTGGGTAGTCTGTAGCTCCTCCATATTTTGACGGAGTTCTTCTTCACTTGCCTGTACTTCTTCTAGCTGTTTGCGTACTTGCTCTTCTAGTTTTTTCTTTTCGGTATTGTCTTTAATAAAAGCCGTAAAAAAAGTTTCTCCATCTAATTTTGATTCACTAATGGTAAGTATGATAGGGAAGAGAGATTGATCTTTACGCAAAGCATCTAATTCACGCCCTATTCCGATTACTTTGGCTTGTCTCGTGGTGAGATAGTTATTCATGTAAGTATCATGCTGTACTGCATGCATCTGAGGCATGAGTAACCTTACATTTTTGCCTATCATCTCACTTCTATGATACTGAAACTGCCGTTCTGCCATTTGATTGAAGAACAGAATCTTGCCTTGCTTATCACTCACTACAACGGCATCTGCACAGCCCTCTAAAATTTGAACAAAGTGCTCTTGGGCTAATGTAAAGTCTTTTTGATCATTCCCAAGAGTTGTAATGGTAGAGGTTTGACTTTTTTCAGGAATTGATAGATTTTCTTTTGTCATTTGATTAGAAGTTAGGCGATTTTAATAAATTGAATGACTTAGTACATTGGATTACTTAAAGTTAAAAAAAAAAATATTGCAATATATCATATATTCAATATTTAGAACTTATATTTTAGTAATAATTTGAGTAGATAAAAAGAATTATATTTTTTTAAGTAACTGATTGTCAATAATTTATATGATATTATTGAAAAATAAAAAATAAAATTTCGCTTTTCTATACCACCTGTGGCTCGTAAAGACACGGACCATGGAGGTAAGGATTACTTAAAGTTAAAAAAATAATATTGTAATATATCATATATTCAATATTTAGAATGTTAGGGTTTGTATCTAACATATATAGCTTCTATGCAAAAGCCGTACAAAAAAAACATGTGATGATTATTTGCCTTCTTTATTAACAAATAAGTCGTCTCTATTAATTATTACGTAAACTACATAAAAAGTTAGATAAACTGCAATAAAACAAAGATTAGTGTTTTTTATTTTTGAGAAATTATGTAAGAAAAATTAATTTTGGTAAGATGTCTTATCGGGGAGAGAAATCAGACAAATTATAAATATTTTGGCTCACTAGCCAGGGTTCACGACCCTAGCTAGTGAGATAGTCTAGATGAGTTCATCACTATTTATTCCACACCATCCAAAGAGTTTTTTTTAGATAATTTAGTTGAGCCATTTATCAAATTTGACCATAGGTTTAGGGTAGTCAGCACCTAATTTTACACCATACTGCTCTTGTTCTTGTCTATTAAGCATAGGATGATGAATTAAATTAGAGGGTAGTGTTTCTAGTTCGGGTAGCCAGTATTTAGTGTATTCACCTTTGCCATCATAGCGTTTTGCTTGACTGATAATATTAAAATAACGATTTTCACGGGGGTCATTGCCCACTCCTGCTATATAATTCCAGTTACCCCAGTTGCTGCAGACATCATAATCTATCAAAATAGACTCAAAGTACATCGCTCCCCAAGTCCAGTTAATTTGTAAATCTTTGACCAAAAAACTAGCTACATTCTGTCTGCCACGGTTAGACATAAACCCTGTTTCGTTCAACTCTATCATGTTGGCATCTATGAAGGGAATTCCTGTTTCACCGTTTTTCCACTTCTCAAAAAGTTTGTGGTTGTCATAGAGTTTAAAAGCCAGCTCGCCTTTAATTCCTTTTTTGAAAAACAGAGTAGTCCCAAATTTTTTAGCTACAAACCTAAAATAATCTCTCCAAATCAGCTCAAAGACAAGCCAATAAGTAGATTCATTGCTAATACGCTCTTTTTCATAGCGTTTTATCTCTTCATAAATTACTCTGGGAGAGATGCAGCCTAGGGCGAGCCAAGCCGAAAATTTAGAAGAGTAATCTGCTCCTAGTAGTCCGTTGCGTGTTTCCTTATATACTTTTAGCAAGTCTTGGTCCCAGAGATAGGTTCTTAATCTTTGACATGCTGCTGACTCACCTCCCTTAAAATCTAAGACACTACGAGCATCTATTTTTTTATCTTCTAAGCCTAGTTGTTTTAGACAAGGTATATGTCCTCTTTCTAAATCTTCGGGAAGTGCAGAAAGGGCATTAGGTCTAGGAAATGAATCTCTTACTTTGATACGGCGTTCTATGCTTTTTCTAAACTGCGTAAAAATATCAGGTAAACTCTGAATAGGATAGGGCAAATCTTCAAGATGAAAAAGAGTGCTTCCCCAGAAAGTTTCAAAAACTACTTTCTGTGTAAAGAGTTGTTCTTGTAATTTTTCTTCTAGTTGTAGTTCTTCATAAGTTACTTCCTGATGCGTATAGACTGCTTTGATGCCTTGCTCTTGCACTATTTTAATAATCTCTTCTTCGGGTTTGCCCATTCTGATAATCAAATCACTGCCCAATTTTTGGAGATTTTGACGTAAATCTTCTATGGCTTCGGTGATGAACTTTGCCCTAAAAGCATCTGTTTTAGGAAATCCTAACGGCGTATTTTCATACTGACGTTCATCAAAGCAGTAAAAAGGAATCACAAGTGCATTCTTTTTGATAGCTCGGCATAAAGCCTCATGGTCTTGAAGCCGTAAATCATTCCTAAACCAAATTAATATTTTTCCTGCCTTCATTTTTCTGTTTTTTATTTGCTAACTTAGTGTATTAATCAAAGGTTTGCACAAAAACTATGATTAGGCATGATTTTAGTTTATAGAGTAAAGACATACTCAACAAACCCAAATGTATTCCGAGATAAGACTTCAAGATTTGGATTAAGTCTTATATTTTAGAATAAAGGTGTAGTATTTATTTCAAATATATTCCTCAATTATCATTTGGAATACCTATTTTTACTAATTGATACTTTTGAAAATACATGCAAGAAGATAAACAACAAAATCTGTGGATTAATATTTACTCGCTCAAAAGCAGGATAAGTCTGAATGTATTAGTGATTATTTTCATCTTATTTTTGTTTTTGACCTATACTGTCAATCGGCTTCATTTTTATGTAGAATCAGCCAAAGAGACAGGGAATAATATAGAGGAATCTGAGTATGAGAGTATGGCTTTATTTAATCAAATGGAGCAGACCAATCAGATTTTACAAAACCAACTTATTAATCAAATCAACGATAATAATGCTACTCGCCGTAAGATTTGGTCAGAAAAAATCATACCTTCTCTCAATTTACTCAATGAACTTCAATCTAAGTGGCTTTCTTCTGAGCTTAAGTTAAAACTAGCTACCATAGAGATGAACCTCAAAAAACTGAGAAAAGATCAAGATGCTATAGAGGAGTTATTTGATAGAGAAATAGAAAATCAATATTTTCAAGAATCTAATACCCAAAACGCAAGTACGAGACTCTCTGCTAAATCGGTCTATAATCGTAATCTAGCTCCACTTATCAATCAACTTCACCGCTTGTTTGAAGATTTTTCCGAACTCCGAAAAGATGAATATAAACAACAACGCATGGAGTTGGAGAGCCGAATCAGCTTTTTCTGGATTTATGTGAGTTTACTAAGTATATTGGTCATTTTGGTCATCGCTATTGGTGCCTGGAGTGTCGCATCTCGTCTTGATAACCGTTTTAAAGAATTAAGAGAATATACACGAGCTTTGAGCCAAGGCAATTTTTATAAAGATATTTATTTACCCAAAGATGAAGCTTATTCTGTTGTTTCACATATTCAAGAACTAAATCATCATTTAGAAAAAATTCAAGAAATAGCTAATAATGTAAAAACAGGACATCTAGACCAAAAAATAGAAGTCTTTGGTAATGAAGGGCAACTAGGACAGGCACTTTCTCAGATGCAAGATGATCTGAAAAATGTAGCTAAACGTGATTTTCAGCGTAACTGGACTAATGAAGGAATTGCCCTTTTCGGCAATCTACTTCGCCAATACAGTGATGCACAATCTCTTTATGATTTATTAGTGGCCAATCTAGTCCGCTATTTAGAGGCTAACCAAGGAGGTATTTTCATTTTAGATGACCGCACTGAACGCAAGCCTTTCTTAGAACTCAAGTCTATTTATGCTTATGAAAGAAAACGATTTACAGACAAACAAATACAATCAGGGCAAGGCTTAGTAGGGCAGGCTTGGAAAGAAAAAGACAGCATTTATATAGAACAAACCTCAGAAGATTATCTCAAAATCTCCTCTGGTCTAGGAGGAGCACAGCCTCGGAGTGTATTAATAGTGCCTATGATTAATAATGACCTTAAGGTGCTTGGTGTGCTAGAGCTGGCTTCCTTTAAGATGTTTAAAGAATATGAGATTGACTTTGTCAAAAGAGTAGCAGAAATGATTGTATCGGCTATTTCTTCTATCAAGAACAATGAGATAAATCGTTTATTGCTTGCAGATGCACAGCGCATTACCAATGAGATGCGTCATAAAGAGGAATTAATGCAAAGTAACTTTGCAAAATTGATAGATATACAGCAGGAAATGCACCGCAACCAAGCTGAGCTACATGCCCAGACCAAAGCCATTAATGCTACTCTTGCTACCTTAACGCTCGACACAGAAGGTAAAATTATCGAGATGAATGAAATCTTTATGGATGCCCTCCACTATGAACATGAAGACCTCATTGGTCAAAGTTACGAAATCCTTCTACCTTCTTCTGAAATCAATAAACCGGCTTATTTTGAATTCTGGGAAAGTCTCAAAAATGGGGAAACTCAAGTATATCAGCCCCGATTTATCAATAAAAATAAAGATTCTGTTTGGCTTAATGCTGCTTATACACCTATTAAAGACCACACAAAAAAGGTTATTAAGGTGATAATGATAGCCCTTAACATCACCGAACAGTTTTTAGATAGCCTTCGTTACCAAAGCCAACTACAAGCCATTCATAACTCTAATGCTGTTATAGAATTTGATACACATGGCTTTATACTAGATGTAAATGATATTTATCTACGTATGTTGGGCTATAAGCGAGATGAACTAATAGGTAAACATCATAGTATCATATTACCTGAAGATGAGCGTGAAAGTGATGAGTTTATTACTTTTTGGGATAAATTATCAAGGGGTGAATTTGTACAAGGGCGTTTTTGTCGCTTACACCGAAATGGCAAAGAAATATGGATTTGGGGTAGTTTTAATATTATCTTAGATTATGAAGGGAAGCCACAAAGTATTATTAATATTGCCCAAGATATCACCAAAGAGGTAAATATAGAGCAAGATATAAGAAAAACATTTGAAGTATTGAAAATTCAACAAGCCGAACTTCAAGAAGACTATCAAAAACTTATCAATCAAGAGCAGGAAAGATTGCAACTAATTGAGCAGAAAAAACAACTTCAAACTCAAATCGAGAACCAAAACCAAGCACTTTTAGGGCATCTTAATGCTATCAATACTACAGTAGCTACTCTAGAATTAGATATGGAAGGAAATATTACCCATGCCAATGATATTTTTCTAAAATCACTCAAGTATAAGTTATCTGAGATTAAAGGTTTACACTATACTATGTTAGAAAAAAGAAGTGATTTGGATAAAGCAAAGCTTGCAGAGTTTTGGGACAAACTAAAAGAAGGTATTCCACAAACCCAAAATATACGAAACCTGACCAAAGAAAATGAAGAAGTTTGGTTTTATGCTACTTATACACCCATTAAAGATTATCAGGAAATGCCTTATAAAATCATCAAATTAGCCCTTCCTATCCCCAAAAAAGAGCTAAATAAAATTTATACCTCTTAAATTACGTATTTTTAATGGAAAATTTAGGGCTTCTTTGTGAGAATTGCTAAATTTGCGGTCTTAAATTAAAAATGAAATGAGTAAAACGCAAAAAAATAAAACAAGCCAAAAGAAAACTAGCAACACTAGTTTACTAGAAGAGCAAAATGATTTGCAGGTAAGAATGGCAGGAAGTGAAAAATTCATTCGCCAAAACCGTCTCCTTCTAGGAATAGGTCTAGGCCTGATTTTATTGGTAATAATAGGCACTTTCGGTTATCGCTATTGGATAGATAATCAAGAAAAAGCAGCACAAGAAGCTTCTTTTGCTGCATTGTATTTTTTAGAAGCTGACTCTCTTAACCTTGCACTAAATGGAAATGATAGCTACTCAGGCTTTAATGAAGTAGCAAAAGATTATCCAAGCACCAAAACTGGTAATCTAGCCCAATTTTATAGTGGATTGATTTTACTTAAACAAAGTAAATACCAAGAGTCTATCACAGCACTTCAAAAGTTTAGTAGCAATGACCTTATCGTACAAGGTAGAGCTTATGCTTTAATAGGTGACAATTATATGGAGCTCAACAAGTATAGCGAAGCCTCAGAATACTATCAAAAAGCAGCTAATTACAAGCCTAATGAGCAGTTTACCCCGCAGTATTTGTTAAAACTAGGGCTTGCTCTTGAGAAACAAGAAAAATATACCGAAGCCATAGTAGCTTATGATAAAATCATCAATGAATTTTATCGTGCCAATACAGAAGTAACAGAAGCCAAAAAATACAAGGCTCGCTTAGAAGCACTTTCTTCTAAATAAAGTGTGTTTTAAACCTTTTGATAGTGTTTTTAGTTAAATACCTTAGAAAAATAGACCTAAACTTTCTCTAAGGTATTTAGGTTCTGATAGAGTCTATGCAATGAAGGCTTAATAAATTCTAAAAAAATAACCACTCCTAATCATTGGTTTTGTGTTTTCACAAACCAATATAGCAAGGGTAATTTCAAATAAAATTTATAAATGTGGATAGTATTATTTTACTATCCACATTTGAAAAATAGGCATAGCTTAATTTATCCAGAGATACTGCTAAAACATTCTTTACTTCTTAATATATAAAAAATGGCAAGTGCACACAAAAATTTGAGTGATTATAGCTCCAAAAACTTAGGTAATATTACCAACAAGCGTTTTGCGATTGTGGTGTCCGAATGGAATGAAGAAATCACCGAAAAACTACTCAATGGAGCTTTTGAGACATTAATAAAAGAAGGAGCAAAAGAAGAAAATATATTTATTAAAACTGTGCCTGGCAGTTTTGAGTTGTGTCTTGGTGCTCAATGGATGGCTCAAGATTCTAAAATAGATGCGGTAATATGTTTAGGATGTATCATCCAAGGTGAAACTCGTCACTTTGATTTTATTGCACAAGCTGTAGCAAATGGGCTTTGTGAAATAACACTGAAATACAACAAGC
>JBBRUH010000032.1:0-19833 GCA_038248005.1 Cytophagales bacterium
ATATAGGAATAGCAGTCAAAAACTTAGCAGATTCAGATACGCTTTTCACAAAACTATTTGGTCAGCAACCCTATAAAGCAGAAGAAGTGGTTTCCGAAGGAGTCAAAACCTCTTTTTTTCAAATGGGTGAAACTAAAATAGAGCTGCTAGAGGCTACTCGTGAAGATAGTGCTATTGCAAAATTCATAGAAAAAAAAGGAGAGGGGATTCATCACATTGCTTATGAAGTAGCAGATATTTATGCCGAAGTAACCCGACTCAAAGAGGAAGGCTTTACAATCTTAAATGAAACCCCTAAAAAAGGTGCAGATAATAAGTTAGTTGTTTTTTTGCACCCTAAAAGCACCAATGGTGTATTGATAGAACTCTGCCAAGAAATAAAATTATGACATCTGTGTAATAGCACTGTCTAAGATTCCCTTATCAAAGCCTAACATTTCTGCAAATCTTAGGCATAGGTCATATTCTTTTTTATGAATCTCTTGGTCTATCATCATCAAGCTAACCAATCCTTCTAATTGATTTTGTCGTTCTGCCGCAGCACTAGGGATTTGTAATTTTTGATGCTTGCCATGAGACATGATTTTAGAAATCTCTTTGGGACTAATATTTAATTGGTGAGCAATTTGAAGCAAAAAGTGTAATTCTTCGGAAGCAAGGCGATCGTCTGCAAAAGCCAATGTATAAAGATTTTGAAAATAAGCTAGGTTTTTTTGTTTTTGTGCATATTTCAAGCGTGTATTCATTTTGGATAATTTAAATTAAGAATGCATTAAAATTGGAGTATGTCATTGTTATTATACGAAAATAATCATTTTTAAGGCTAAAAAAAACTCTAAGATGTTAATAGTCAATTTTACGCTGTTTTTTAGTTATTAATAGGATATATTATCTCAATATGAATATGTAATAGAACTTATTTAATATTCTCATCATTTTTGAGAATGATGTATATCATTTTATCTTAAATGGTATCATTGTATTTTTGAAATATTAAATAATGGTAAACTTACAATTTTATGATGACATTGATTGAGGATTTATTTGTAGAGAAGGAAAATACTCTAAAGGTTGCTTCACAACAACTTATTTACCTCGAGAGAGAGCCTGCCCTCTACATTTATTATCTTAAAGAAGGTGTAATCATTACTTACAAACAACACGAACGTTTCGGTAAGCTTTGGCTTAATTTTACAAGACCAGGTCAAATACTTGGGATAACAGCACTTAATAAGCCATTTTATGGTCATTCAGCACAGGCTTTAGGGGAGGTAGAGTTGATGAGGGTTTCATTAGACAGTGTACAGAATCTAATGGAATCTAATCCTCTCTTTAAGATTAATCTCCTGCAGGCTATTTGCAAGGAAATCAACCAAACCCAGCAAAAAGGGATAGAATCTTATAATAAAACACTCAAACAGCGAATTGCTTTTCTGTTATTAGAGTTATTTAGAGCTAGAATGGATTTTGTGTCTCAGCCAGAAATATTAAACATCTCTACCAAGATGATTACTGAATTTATGGGCATTAACTCTATAAAAGTAGAGAAAACCATTCAAGAACTGGAGAAAGAAGGTTTCATTCTTAGAAGAGAACAAGGTTGTCAAATACTCAATCCTCCTGACTTAGAGCTGCTTTTTAAAGCTTAAATAGGGTCAAAAAATACGTGTGTAATAAGTTACTTTATAAATAATTTGCGTCTTAAGATAGAAAACACTTAATTTGAGGAACTTTAATAAAAAACAAAACGCAAAATGATTACAAGATTTTTTGCTATACTCATTACCTGCTGGAGTTTGATGGCTTTTACCATACCTAACTCTATTGATTCAAAACTTGTAAAGCTACAAGTAGTCAATAAAATGAATGCTTCTGTCAAGCAGATTTATCTTTATGATGATGAAGGAAATGAGTTTCTTGTCTTATCACAGGGAACTGAAATCAAGGCTGGGCAAAGTCTAGAAATTACCCTAGAATGTGGGACTTATACTGTCTCAGTAGAAAGTGGCGAAGGGCAATTCTGCGATTATTATAACTTCAATACTTGTCAAAAAGATACATGGGAATTGACAGAATGTGAAGAGAAATAAAAGAATGATTGTGAGGTGTATTGCCTCCTAAAAAAGCAATACACCTAATTTTTTTGTTTGATTGGTAATTCATTCAAAATAAAGCATTCAATATAGTCTAAGTAAACTTCTGATTATAAGACTCTTACAAACTAATAATCAATCACTTATAACTAATTTCTTACTTAGTATTGCATTAGTTGCATTATCTTCGCCTTCATTCTTTCTTTTGGCAAGAAATTTTGCTCCAATTCTTTGGCAAAAGGCACAGGAGTATCTAAGCTACCCTCACGCATCACAGGTGCATCTAGGTTACTAAAACAAAACTCTGCAATCCAAGATGCTATTTCAGCCGCAATTCCTCCAGTAAGACAATCTTCGTGGGCTACCAAGACTTTTCCAGTTTTTTGCACAGTGGCTCTTACTGCCTCCTTATCCCAAGGCAATAGACTACGCAAATCCAGAATCTCTACTTCACCTTCCCAATTCATTTCCTTTACTAGTTGTTTTGTCCAGTGAACGCCCATTCCATAAGTAATCACCGAAACCGACTCACCAGCCTGCACCAGATTGGCTTTGCCAATCGGCAAAGTATAATAATCATCAGGAATTTCCTCAGTCAGTGAACGATAAAGCATTTTATGCTCAAAATACATCACAGGATTAGGGTCTTCAAAGGAAGCATTTAATAAGCCTTTGGCATCAAAAGGAGTAGAAGGATAGACAATCTTCAGCCCTGGCGTATGAAAAAACCAAGCTTCATTGGATTGAGAGTGAAAAGGCCCTGCGGCTGTACCTGCACCCGTAGGCATCCTGACAACTACATCGGCATTTTGCCCCCATCTATAATGACTTTTAGCAAGATTATTTATAATTTGATTAAAGCCACAAGTTACAAAATCAGCAAACTGCATTTCTACCATAGCTTTCATCCCTCGGATAGATAAACCCATGCCCGCCCCCACAATTGCTGACTCACAGAGAGGCGTATTACGCACACGCTCACGCCCAAACTTCTCCACAAAACCCTCTGTAATCTTAAAAACGCCTCCATAATCTGCGATGTCTTGACCCATTAGCACTAGCTCTGGGTATCGCTCCATACTTTGTCTTAGCCCATCAGAAATGGCATCTATGTATCTTTTAGGTGATTTTTGAGTACTTTTGGGAGGGTGAATTTCTGCTTCAAAAGGAGCATATACATCATTTAACTCCTCTTCTGTATCGGCTTGTGGGTCTGGCAACTCAAAAGCTTCAAAGACGGCTCTATTTATTTCTTCTCGGTAAGCTTCTTTAAAAGAACCAAGCATTTTTTCAGTCATAATGCTATTCTGCATAATATACTGCTCAAAATTACCGATAGGGTCTCTCATAGCCCATTCATTGATTAGGTGAGGAGGGACGTATTTAGTACCAGAGGCTTCTTCATGTCCCCTCATTCTGAAAGTCATCGCTTCTACCAAAATGGGGCGAGGATTGTAGCGAATCTCATCTGCATAATGGTTAATAGTATCATAGACTTCTAATATATTATTGCCATCTACTCGCACAGCTTCTATGCCATAGCCAATGCCCTTATCAGTTAGACGCTCGCAGATAAACTGCTCACGATTAGGGGTGGAAAGTCCATAACCATTGTTTTCTACGATAAAAATTACAGGCAAATTCCAGACTGCAGCCACATTAAGAGCCTCATGAAATTCTCCTTCGCTGGTGGCGGCATCTCCCGAAAAAGCCAATGTAACTTTATTTTTTCTTTGTAATAAGTCTGCCAAAGCGATTCCATTGGCAAGCGATAGCTGCGGCCCTAAGTGAGAAATCATCCCTACGATATGATGTGCCTTTGAGCCAAAATGAAAAGAACGGTCTCGCCCTTTAGTGAAGCCTTCTTTTTTGCCCTGAAATTGTGCAAATAGCTGTGTAAGAGACATGTGTCTGCTTGTGAACACACCCAAGTTGCGGTGCATCGGGAAGATATACTCATCTGCCTCAAGTGCTAGTGTAGCACCCACTGACACGGCTTCTTGCCCAATGCCCGAGAACCATTTGGTGATTTTGCCTTGCCTGAGCAAGATAAGCATCTTTTCTTCTATCAAGCGAGGTTTGAGAAGGGCTTTATAGAGAATCATGAGCTGCTCATCAGTATAGTGCTTTCTTTTAAAATTGATTGTAGGATTAGATTGAGAAGTTTCCATAAATTATATTTTAGGTATTCTCACAAAAGTAATTTTTTTTTAGAAGACTTGACTTTTTGGGGCTGAATAAATTTTATTGGTTTTTTGACTGAGTGCTATCTTTTTGCGTTTAGCTTAAAGTTTAGTGTCTAAACGATAAATGTTCATAATTTTAGAAAAACTTAAACTCTCAAAAATGAAAAATGTATTATTATTTACTGTGATTGCTATTATCTGTATGGCTGCCGGCTGTGGGGGAGGGGAAGAAAAACCTAAAAGCCCTTCGGAGCTTAAAAAACAAAGAGAAGATTCTGTGAAGACTGCTGCCAAAGATGCTGTCAAAGACTTCTTTGATTTACTTAAAAAGAAAGAACATGACAAGGTAAAAGGAAAAGTAGAAGAAGCCTCTCTTCCTAACTTGGAAGTGCTATTAGGTGAAGCCGAAAAATACAAGGAAGAAAACAAAATCCAAGAACCCATAGAGGTAGAAGTGCTTGAAACTATCTTAGTAGCACCTGATAAAGTAAATTGTAAAACGAGGTGTAAAATAAAAGACAAGGAAATTATTAGAATAATCCCTGTCATTATCGTTAAAGACAAGGGCTGTAGGATTGCTTTACAACCTGACCATTTTCCTTTTTATCGTTTTGTGGTTTTTTCTAATCACTATGATGTCATTGTGATTAACTATGACAAAAAGTATAAAAAATACAAAAAGCCTAAGCACTACTACGAATATGAAAAGAAAGGAAAAAAGAAGAAAAAGAAACACCCAAAAGGACACGCTTATGGTCATGACGATGACTAATCACAAGATTTTAGAACAATAAGTATTTACATAAAAAAACCTTCCCAGATAGGAAGGTTTTTTTATGCTCTGAAATATGATACTGTTATTTGATGCTGAAAACTATAACTACCAGCTTCCACTAGCACCCCCCCCGCCAAAGCTTCCCCCACCAACACTACTTCCTCCAGAAGAATAAGAACTGCCACTACTCCAAGATGAAGAAGAAGAGGAGGAAGAGGAACTGTATCCCCTACCTGAATAACTTCCACCTGAACCTCCTGATGAGCTACTATCCATGCCAAGCACATAGAAAATCGTAATCACAAAAAACTCTAAACCTAAAAAGCCGAAGTCTCCTAAGACAAAACCTTGTATGATTTGAAAAGTATAGATAGGGCCAAATAAAATGAAATATCCTAAGAAGTCTTTGAGGTAGGCAGGCTTTTTTTTGTAAGGTATGATGATTCCGTAAATAAAATATATAAAGACAATTAGATATTGTAAAAAAACAGGAATTGCGATGGCATTATCACTATAAAAAAAAGATTTTAAATCAGACACGCTATTCTCCTCTGCAGGAACATACTCTCCTGAAAGTCGCTTAAAAATATCATCTGCGGCAGCATCTAGCCCTAGATAAAAATCTCCGTTTTTAAATTGAGGAGTAATGATATCATCTATAATTTGCTTAGTAGCCAAATCTGGTAATGAGCCCTCTAAGCCATAACCTACTTCTATGCGTATCTTTCGATCATTCTTGACTACTAAGATGAGTAAACCATTGTCTTTACCTTTTTGTCCTATGCCTAATTTACTGGCAAGTGCATTGCTATAATTTACTAAATCGTACCCATCTAGACTACTAATAATACGTATCGCAATCTGAGTAGAAGTACTATCATGGTAGGTTTTTAGTTTGCTTTCGAGCAAGTCTATATCACTCTGACGCAAGGTATTGGTTTCATCTATTACATAAAGATAATTATTTACCTGTGCATTACAGAATACTAGACTGACATAAAACACTAAAAGAAAGCTAATTAATCTACACATAGTTATTTTATTTATTCCTGACTTATTTTTTACAAACTCAAATATCAAAAACTTAAGTATCTTACAAATCTCCCAACTGTGGACGAATGACAATCTCCTCTACTACGGATTGCTTAGACAGTGAAAAAGCACTAAAAACGGCTTCTGCCACATCTTCGGGTTTCATAAGCCTTTCAGCAGGCAAATCTACTCCTGCCCAACTTGCAGTAAGCGTAGCCCCAGGCATCACGGCAGTTACTCTGATGCCATGTTCTTTTACTTCCTCACGAAGCACTTTGGTCATCCCCAATTGAGCAAACTTAGTAATAGAATAAGAACCTCCATTGGGATAAGCTACTAGACTAGCGATAGAGCAAATATTGAATATATATCCCGAATTTCGTGCCATCATCTGCTTGATGAGTTGTCGAGTGAGATGATAGGCACTATAAAGGTTGGTTTCCATCATTTTCTCAAGGTTTCCGTCTTCTTCTTCTAAGACAGAGCCAGGCATAAATACGCCTGTATTATTGACAAGTGCTTCTATATCTTGCCTTGTGTCATTGGCAAATTTGGCAAAAGCTATGACCTCTTCTTTTTGGGATAAATCTGCTACTTTATAATGTAGCTTTGTGCCATATTTATTTTCTATTTCCCTCTTAAGCGTCTGCAAATCAGCTTCTTGTCTAGCACAAGTAATTGCATCAAAACCTGCTTGGGCAAATTTCTCAATGATTGCCTTGCCTATGCCTTTGCTTCCTCCACTTACTACGATGCACTTATTCATATCTTCATTTGGTTTAGTTTGCTAATAATTCAAAGATAAAAATTATTTGTGCGAATCATCCTTAAATAAGTGAATTTGTTAGGTGTTTGTGAGATAGCATTAATGGTATAAGTTTATCTATTATTCAGAGTACATAAAACCCGTTTTTAATTGATTATCTTTGTTTGAAATAATAAGACTATGAAAGCACTTTTAGACCTCATTTCACAATTAGATGAAGCAAGACAAGCAAAAGTTTTGGCTTTGGCTCAATTACTTTTGGAAGAACAGCAAAATAAAGTGCAAGAAGACAATGCGAGTTATGAAAGCTCTTCACCTACAGAGTTTGAAGAAATCTCCGAAGAAGAGGAGGAGGACTCAATCATTACGTCCTATTATGATGTGAATCAAGATTCTTTTTCGGCTGAAGATATCCAAGCCATCATTGACCAATTTCCTAAAAAAAGAAAATGGACTTTTGCTGATTTGCAAAACGAGTACATCTTTCCAAAGGAACACTTTGTCAAAATTGAAATTATCAACTTTAAAATTTATGTGATGCCTGACCCTACTACACTGCATCAAGAAATCCTTACACTGCTCTCAGCACATCTTACTTTATTTGTGTCTAGCAAGCGATTAGGCAAAACAATGGTTGCACCCGTATCTATCAAAATAGATGAAGGAAATGTGTTAAAGCCTGATATTATCTTTTTATCTCTTGAACAAATAGAATCTAATCCTGATTTAATCACACCACAAGGTATCCAAGGAGTACCTCATTTAGTAGTAGAAGTTATCTCACCAGCCAATTATAAAAAACGCAGAGAAGCAAAAAAACAACGCTATGCAGAAGGAGGGGTGTTAGAATACTGGGAACTTAAACCCAAAAAGAAAAGCATCACTATAGAAACCTTGGAGGAGGGAGAGTATAAAATCTATTCGGAAGCAAAAAAAACAGGGGCAGTTCGCTCAAAAATTTTAGAGGGATTTGAAGTAGAACTTTCACAGATTTATAATGTTGGTATGAGCTTTGATAAAGAAATATGAAATTACTTCTTTACACGAAAATTAACCTAGAATGGATTAGTAAATTAGTGAAAGGTCTGTTTTAATGTATGGATTGCCCAACTAAGCTTTTGAAGATAGCTGAACTGTACTGATTAATAAAATAGCCTCGCCAGGAATCGAACCTGGATCAAGCGTTTAGGAAACGCCTATTCTATCCGTTGAACTACGAGGCCAAAATCAAAAATTGGATATACCTTCAAAAGTAATCTCTAATGTGCTTATATCCAAAACTCTTTATCTATTGGCAGTAGCATTGTTGAGTGCTACGATATAGCTTTCTATTATATCTAATTGTCGCCTGTTTTTTTCTCCGCTGTAAGCTTTTAAAAGCTCTGGTTGAGAACTGAGCAATATTTTCATTTTTTTGGGAGTGAGTATGATGATTTCACCATTTTCGGTGTTGAGTACAAGCCCTTGTAATGCTCCATTATTACCATTGCCTACTCCCATAGGGCCTACTCCAACTCCGACTCCAAGCCCGATGTTAAACCCACTGCGTTGAACCCAAGAACGGAAAAAATGATATTTACCATAACTCTCTATACGCACAAAATAATTCCCTGCTCTAAAATTACGGGCATTTAGATAAATGGCTTCTCCATCAGAATAAGCATACGCTTTGTTCTCTCGCTTTTTGGTGCCTTCTATTAAAAGTTGATAGGAGTAGCCCCAAAATTCTCTTCGCTGACGCACTGTATATTTGATGGCCTCATTGGCTATTTTTGATTTAAAGGTATTAAAATTATCATAAGTACCTACTGGAACAGCCCATTCTTGAATTATTTTTTCTTCGGGTGGGGCAGCTATAGCATCATAATCTAAATCTGATTCTATTTGGGCAGATACCCAAAATCCAGAACTTATAAAAAAATAAATAAAAAAGGCAATAAGAAAATTAAATCGTTGCATAATGATGATTGTTTTTTTTCGATTTGTATGGTTATAAGGTTTATAATTGGATGAAGAAATTAACTTCAATTAGGTTTATAACAATAAAATATTGGCGAAGTTCTCTCTATACTTTCTTAAAAGTAGCAAATTCTAAAGCTATTTCAAGCTCTTTGTCACGAAGAGGTTGCAAGAGATAATCAACAGGATTGGTTTTTTTTGCTCTTTCAAGTGTATTTCTGTCTTTTTGATGGCTAATATAGATTACGGGAATATAAATCAGGTGCTGTATCTGTTCTACGGTTTGTATTCCATCCCATTCTCCTTCTAGCTGAGTGCTGACTAAGAGCAAATCAGGTTTAGTTTTTTGGATGAGTTCTAATGCAGTTTTGCCATTATCTACCCAAGCCACGAGGGAATAGCCCAATTTGTGGATGAGTGAGGGTAAAAAAGAAGACACTGCAATCTTTCTTTCTATAAGCAAGACTTTGGTTTCCCCCATGTTGTTTTTTATGAAGTTAATAATCGTAGTGTTTTAAACAATTTAAAGTACTAAATATTGCATACACCTTTTATGATTAGGTGTTGCTTTGTGTTATTTTGAACGATTTACACTTGCACAATATTATTTTTATGTCTTTGGTTTACCTTTTCTGATGAATTAATATAAAACTGAATATTAGTTCACAGCTATTTTCAACGCTTTGATAAATTGATGTGTGAAATCATTTCTCTGGGCTTCACTCAGTAAATCAAGCGAAAGAAATGGATTCAAGTCTTCTAACTCTACCAAGAGTAACTCTCCATTTTTTAATCTACAGGCATCTACTCTTTGTATGCCACGAGTCATTTTATTCCAATCAATAAACTTTTGAGCAAACTCTAAATCATCTTCAGAAGATTTATAAGTCGTTAATTGCCATCTTTTTAGCTTATCAGGAGCATAAAGTGCATACTGAAATGTATCATTGAGATAATAAAAAGAAACTTCATATTCAAAATCTATTAAAGGTTGAATCAAGTGACTATATAACTTTTTGGTCAATAGAGTAGCCCTGTCTATGACTTCTAAACCAATAGAATCCGCACCATTTTTAGGTTTGATGATGTATTGAGCAGGGTTTTGAAGCTTGTCTAAATCTTCTACCTTTTCTATGCTAGGGATGACGGGATATTTGTCTTTGGTCAAATCAAGAAGGTATTGTTTGCCTTTCATATCTGCCTTGCCATCAAATGAATTAAAGGTAAGTATGTTTCGGGATTTGACCTCCCTCACAAAATCATCAAAATAAGCCTGATATCCAATGACAGCTCCCGTATTCCTAAAAACTACTAAATCAGCTACTTCCAGAAAAGCAATTGCTTGGCTAGGGTGAGCTATCAAAAGGTTAAAATCTTCTTTGAGTTTAGAAGTAATGTAAAGGTCTTCCTCGTAATAATTTCGCCCTTTTGCGATATAATACAAATCGCTTAGATATAATATCGTTTTGTTTGTCATTGTTTCTCCAGTTATAAAAAGCTATTTTATCCAGCTCGTTCGTAGGCTTCTTTTATCCATTTTAGGACTTCATCATCAATGTCTTTTAGTTCTTTTTTAGATGGGGTTGAAATTTTAATATAAAATAAACTATGATTGAGTTAAAAATTTACCCTAAAAACTCATAATACCTACGATAGAAGAAGAGTTAAAATCTCCTTATTTGGCACTTCTTAAAGGTAATAGCTGTAATAAATCAAGAAATATGAAATAAAATTTCACCATATTCTTTGAATAGAGTATGATGAAAGATATTTATCAAATATCGCATCTTACATACATATATTCTTTAAAATCCTCTAGAGGAGCATCAAAATCTGACGAAAGGACATATTTACCTTTTGATATACCAAAAACACGTTTTTTTTTCTGTGGAGTCGTTTTTTGGATAGAATGTTTTTGTTTCAGAAAACTTATAAAATTCCATACTTCTGTCTTTTCGTTTTCTGGAAGTTGATGGATTTCTGATAAAATAATTTTCTCGCTAATCATAATAGTTCAAGTATTTCAATTTTGTAACCTACCCAAAAGTAAGAAAATAGTTGAATAAATACACATTATCAACAAAGATAAGTGACTGTAATAAGCCAAAACAGACTATCACAATCACTCGATTTTTTACTTTACTGTTACCTTCATTACCATTCCGATAGTATTAGGGCTGTTTGCCTCTTGCACTTTGAGCCAAATTTGATACTCTCCACTTGCAAGTGTCTGGTGATTTAAGGGTAAGACAAACTGATCTTTTTTAAGATTAATTTTACCCGTTTGTTCGTTCAGTATTTCTCCTTGGGAGTCTATCCAACGCAAGGTATAAGACGCTCCATTGCTTATATTTTCCACACCACTCAGGCGAAGCTGAGCCTCCGACTTCTTGTTGATTTCTTCTAATTTTTTACTTTTTAAGGTTTCAAAACTAAAGCTTTTTACAACTGTCTCTACTGCTGCACTGTTGATTCCATCTTTAAAAGTAGAGGTATTGGTCTGGATGCTATTAGCAAATTTTGTTTCACTAGCGATGGCATAAGGCATTGTAGCCCACACCTCTGCTTTACTTCTTGTATCAAAAAAATGTGCTTTGATGATGTATTTATCACCTAGTTTCATAGGCTCAGTAAGATTAAGGGTCAGTGTGAGTGATTCAAGTAAATCATAGGAAAGTCCTTGATCATCTTGGTTTAAATTTTCTATACTTCCTAATACTTCTTTATTTGTATCCATAATGATAAAACCAATTCCAGCGACTGCATCATTCTGGCGATTGAGGCAGAAACCTTCAGGTTTGAAGATTTTGATGGTAAATTTATCATCTAGGCCTATTTCTGCGGCGGTAATATAACCTAGCTGGTCTTTGCGTTTGATTTCAAATTTATCATATTTTAAGCCCCTACTGACGAAGACTGTACCTGTAAAAGGGTCTATTTCTACTTTACCAATCTCAAACTCTTCTTCGGGGCAAGATATTTCTGCAATATCTTCTACCCATTCACAGCTTATGGACTGTGCTGCTTCAAGTGCTTTTTCGTTGCCAAGCTGGTCGGCTTTTTGGTAATCTTGACAAGCTTTATCTAAATCACCAAGCTTAACATAGCAATCTCCTCTATAAAGCCAGTACAAAGCATTCTCTGGCTCTAATTCTAAAGCACGATTATAATCTATTTCGGCTTCTTTATATTTCACAGAGTTATAATAGCAATCTCCTCTTCGTTGATAAAAATTAACTTTTTCATCTAGCTCAAGTGCTTTGGTATAATCTGCTATGGCTTCGCTATTATTTTTTAATAATCTATAAGCATCTGCCCGATACCACCAGCCTTCTACACGTTTTGGGTCTGCTTTGATAGCTTCTGAAAAATATTTAACAGCTTCAGCATAGTCTTCTGCTTCATAAAACTCATCCCCTTTGTCTAATAAAGCTTGAAAATCTTGTGAGAAAGTAATTTTAGGTATTAAAAATAAAAAAATTACTAAGAATGAAAATTTAATGAGGTTCATAAAAAAAGGAAAATTTAAGTGAATATCAAACTAATACTCTGACTATAAGACGTTTATCATTCTTTTTTGTTTTGTTAGAAAGTATTCTATAATTTGAGATGATTATTAAAAATATGATTAGAAGATATATACCCCAAGACAAAGAATCATTGATGAAGCTATTGAGTCTTCATATTCCGCAATATTTTGCTCCCTCAGAAGCAGGCGATTTTGAAGAATATCTTGAAAATCACTTAGAAGATTATTTTGTGCTAGAAGAAGCCAATCAAATCGTAGGTGCAGGAGGGATTAATTACTTTTTGGAGACTAAATCCGCTCGTATCTCTTGGGATTTAGTTCATCCTGATTTTCAAGGAAAGGGTTTAGGAAAAGAACTTACACTTTATAGAATTAACCATCTCAAGCAAAATAAGGATATTGAAGAAGTCATTGTCAGAACTTCACAACTTGTCTATCATTTTTATGAAAAATGTGGCTTTGTGTTACAGAAAACAGAAAAAGACTTTTGGGCAGAGGGCTTTGATTTATACCAGATGAAGCTTGAAAGTTTGTGAGTAAGAGAGTAGGAAAATAGGCGATTGAGAGAATAAGTTATTAGGAGATTGTGAGGTTAATCACTCAATCTCCTAATAACTAAAGACTCATGGATTAGGACAATCTGTATTTGATATAATGATATAGTTACAGTAATGACTTGGGGAAAAAATGAATTTAATATTTTATTGATAATTATTTTCAGATCTATTTTGTAGTTTTGCAACTATGGTTCACACTTTGAGAAATAGATATTTTGTAAGATACTTTTGGGGGCTTATGTCTCTTTATCTTATTAATGTCAGTATAGACTCTCCAGATAGAGAGCCACACTATCTCAGTAAAGATTTAAGCTTTAATGAACAAGAAAGTATTGTAGAACTACTCATTGAAAAGGTGCTAGGATATGAAAATGCAATCTTAGAACATGACGACAATGATGCTAGTAACAAGTCAAACTTCAAAAAGAATTTAACTATTGATATTTTTATTCTTCCACCTGCTAATAATGAGTTAGATAAAAAACTTTTAATAGGCTTGAGGGCTAAGTTTCCTGAATATAAACTTATCTCCACTAAGCCATTCATTGAAAAATACTCTCCACCTCCTAAAATTTAGTTAGTTTTTAAGACTTATTTATATCACACATCCATTAACTTGATAGATGTGAATGCTTTTTTATGTCAAATTAAAACTTACTAAGATGTTAAAATACAAATTAAGAACATACTTAATCATCTTGTTGATGATTTTTATAAAAATATCTACTCTTATTGCTCAAGTAGAAATAGAAACAAACAGTAATGAAACAAAAGATAGCCTGTATATTGAAGAGGTGGAAAATAAATATAAAACGGATAAAGTCTTACACGCAGAGCCACTTTATATTGATTTAATTCGTGATCTTGGGGCAAGAAAAGGAGAAAAAGAATGGAATGTAGGCATAGGTCTAACAGACAATAACACCTTTGATAGGTATGAAGCACTCATTGAGTATGAATGGGCTCCAATGGATAGATTAGGATTAGAAATTGAGTTACCTTTCTCATTTTATTATCCCACAGAAACAAATGAAAATACACCCTCTAATAAGCTAAATAGCCTTAAAGTAGCAGCACAATATTCATTCTTTGTATCTGAAAAGCTAAAAACAAGCATGGCTATTGGTTATATTCATGAGTTTAAGCTTACAGCGTTTGATAATTATGGGAAAGAAAAGCTACTTAACGGACATGTATATAATCCTTTTTTTGTAGCTGCAAAAAGATGGGGTAATAATTTTCATACGTTGCTTTATACTGGTCCTTTAATCGAGTATCATTTGTCTAACAAGAATCTTAGTTGGAATTGGCAGATGAATACAAACTTTCATTATATGATTACAGGCACTAGAAATTTTATCGGAATAGAACTGAACAAAGAGTTTAGAGAGCAGAATGTTTTTGATATGATACTAAGACCTCAAATGAGAATAGGAATTACTGATAATCTACTCATTGGGATTGTTACAGGTATTCCTATTAACAAAAAAAACGAACGAATTAGTAGTTTTTTGAGATTAATTTATGAACCAAGACACCATCACAAAAAAAATTAAATAACTATCAAGAAAGCAGAAGGGTATTAATACCCTTCTGCTTTTTAAATCTCTTATTTAATCACCTTATTCTCATCAGGAGAATCTAGTCTTTGTCCACGAAGTACCGAATTACCTTCAAATAACTCCGTAGTGTCTATTCCCTTTGAATCAAGCCAATCACTTTCTTTCATTTGTCCACTTTGCCCATACGCCGTGAGGGCATTTTGATAACAAACCATCTGAACATGCTCCACAGGAATCCCTCTTTCTAGCATCAAAGCGGCCGTTTTGGGAACAGCAAGTGGATCACTGATGCCCCAATCAGCAGCACTATCTACGATGATTCGCTCAGGGCCATATTGTTTTAAGACTTCTACCATACGCTCATTGCCCATTTTGGTGTGTGGGTAAATGGTGAAAGCGGCCCAAAAACCTCTGTCTAGTACCTCTTTGACTGTTTCTTCATTGTTATGGTCTATGACGCTCATATATGGCTCGGCTTTCATTTCTTCTAACACATCCATACTTCTAGTTGTACCTCTTTTTTTGTCACGGTGAGGAGTATGAATCATAATAGGCAGTTTAGCTTCTTTGGCAAGCTCTATTTGTAGTCTAAAATACTTATCTTCCGCTTTAGTCTGGTCATCATAGCCTATTTCACCAATTGCTACTACACCTTCTTTCATCACAAAACGAGGAAGTAAATCCATTACCTGTTCTGCAAGGGCTTCATTGTTGGCTTCCTTAGAGTTTAGCCCAATGGTGCAGTAGTGTTTGATACCAAATTGCTTAGACCTAAAACGCTCCCAGCCCACTAGACTATTAAAATAATCTTTGAATGAACCCTTCTCGGTGCGAGGTTGCCCAAGCCAAAAAGCAGGCTCAATGATGGCTACAATACCTGCCTTGTACATGGCTTCATAGTCATCAGTGGTGCGAGAAGTCATGTGAATATGTGGGTCTATGAATCTAAGTGTTGAATTTTGCATGATTTTTAATTTGTATGATAGATATTTTTAAAGAGAGATGAGTTATGAATCATGAATTTGTAATAATCTGATAATGAGAACTTTACTAAATTAAATGAGTACTTTATTTTGAAGAATTTACTAAGACTAAAGAGGTCTGTCTTTAAGAGCATTTTTATTAGAAAGGTTTAAGTATTTTGATACCAAGTTTCTGTAATGCCTTTCCAAGATACCTCCCGATTTTGAATATGTTTTTTCCAATCTGCAAATTGATTGAGCAAATCTTTGGCATCATTAGACTCACTCTCTTGGCAAACAAGCAATGCAGCTAGTTGCTGAATGGGGTCTGTATCTTGCAGCAGTTTTTTTAAATCTTCCAAAATACGGGGGGCGACAAACTGCGAAACGGTCATCCACATATCAGGTGGCACACTTCGCCCTGCTGCCCAGCGTTCGTGTGCAAAATCAGACACAATATGGGCTAAATCTGCATTGGCTCGCTCTCTGATACCTTGTATGAGGTGAATAGGGCGATTCATAAAAGCCGCCTTGAGATACAGTTGATTCCAAGCCGACTCAGGAAAGTAATTGGCTGGGTAAGGATTGTGCAAAGCAATGGCATCAAAAATAGGCGTAATATTAGTCCTGACTCCCTCGATGGCTTGTGAAAGGAGTGCTTCTGGAAATGGCAAAACAGGCAAAGCCGCATAAAGTGCCATAGCTTCATTCATATCTGCAGTATCCCAAAGCTGTCTGAGGGTATCCGTAAATACATCTTCTTTTTCATGAGGAATTTGCAAAAGTAAAAAGATACGCACTGCTTGGCTCAGTGTCCAGCACTGAGGCGAAAACCCTTGCTGTAACTGATTGGCTTCCTCTACCTGAGCAGAGCTAAGAGAGAGGATTTGATGGCTAAAAAACCGAGTAACAGCCGAAAAAGTCATAAAAAAGGAACTTTGTTTAAAGTCTTTTTGTAAAATCTCCCTTTTTTCTTCTAGCCAAGCTAATCCTTCGGGAGTAGCTTCGGAGGTGATGATGGTGTGTATAAATCGTGTGTAATTTTCCATTTTTTAGGGCTTGGTCTAAAAGTGTTTCCTCAAAAATAATCATCTTTTTTTAAATCACAAAGAAACTATGCAGAGATGCACAAAGCCATAAAACATAAAAAAAGACTTTCTAAGTTTTGCCTAGAAAGTCTTTAAATCACTTAATTATCTGGGATAGCGACAGACTAATTACTATCTTCGTGTTCAAACTCTTGAAAACGCTCATCTGAATATGAGAGGTTAAATCTATCTTCAATCATTCCAAAGCCTATTTCTTCATCATCACTAGGAAACTTGAGCTTTCCAGAAACTCCTGAAATTTCTCCTTGTGAAAAAGTAGCCTTTATTACTTTAAGCTGTACTTTGGTTTCGTCACTCGTATTCCAATACCAGATACCTGCTATCTCATCTTGCGTATCATCGTATGCTACTTGTATCCATTCACTTACAATGCCATTGCGAAAGCCATCGCTTCGGTAAATAGTGCCTCTTGGTTCTGTAGCTTTTACTTCACCTTCAGGCTCTTCGGGAGTTTTAGTAGTTGTGCTTGAATCTGTGTCAGTTTTTTCTTCTTTGCTGGTATTTCCACCACAGGCAAAGGTAAACAGAGCTAAACTGAGAATAATAATAATAAGTCTTTTTTTCATTTGTAATGAAGGTTTTGAGTTTAAAAAAATAGTAAAAATTATCTTTATTTGTAGTTAAAAAAAGTTGTAGAATAAATAAGTCTATTTACCTTCAAAAGCTGTTTTATTTCCTTTTTCATTTATCAACACAAGTTTTGTCATAGGGTTATTTTCTTCATAGGGAAGCATTATTATTTTATATTTACCCTTTTTATTGGGTAGAGATACATCTACAAAGAGATTTCCATCTTCACCTGTATCAGGGATGCCATCTACATTTAATATATTTGCTTGTTTGAGTGTAGTCTTGGCATTAGGAGCGTAGAAAAAAGGCATAAACATGGGTCCACCTGCAGTAGTGATGATTTGCCCGTCTGCGGATACACAACTGACCTCAGGGTAAAACGTTAAAGAAGAGTTATCTGAGAGTTTTCTTGTACCTGCCATTGTCCAATCTTTGCTAAAAGTCATTTTTGTTTTATCATCACTTTTTTCGGTAAGTAGTTGCATATTTTCTTCATTTATTTTCAAGATATTAAGTTTGATAGGCTGGGCATCATCTTGTGTTTGGTAGTGTATTTCGCCTATTTCCATCATATCTGCATCTTTGTAAGAGAGAAATACTTTCTCAAAACCATCATCAGAGCGAGAGACAAACATAGAACCTAAATCTTTATTTTGAGTCTTTGTTTCTTCTGTTTTTATGGAGTTTTTTTCTGTTTTTGTAGAGTCTTCTTCTGTATTTGTTTGTTTCTCATTTTGATTGCAAGCAACTCCGGCAAGTAATAGAAAGAAAAGACATAGTGATTTTTTCATAAAAATAGTAGATTAGTTTTTAAATTATAAAATATTAATCAAGAGTGTTTTATTTTTAATTAAGTAAGAGATTAGTTATTAATTATTGGGTTATTAAGTTATTGATAGCGAGTGTTTTGGTCAAAATAAATATCCATTTTATTTTCAAACCATTATTAAGTGAGTCATCAAAATTAGTTTATATTTTAATTTCGTAATAAATAATTGGTTATCAAAATTTTACTAACAAAACTCATCATTTATAACTCATCACTTAGTTACTGACTTCCTACTCAGAAGACAAGGTAAAAGTACTAATCGATTTATCAGGATTGGTACGGAGAATCTCATCTCGATAGCACTTAAATTGATACTTAGTTGGGTTATTCTCAAACTTAAAACTGCGATAGACTACTGACATTTGCCCTAATTCAGTTGGGTATGTTTCTGTTTCTGACATAGTTTCTTCGACTAAAATCAGCCTTTTTTTTGCAAACTGAGTAGATGAATAAAAAAAAGTAAAATAAAAGCCACCTGAACTTACGTAGTCTTCTTCTATCATCACTTCTAGGGTTTCTGTAATGTTTTTCCCTTTATTGATATATTTATAATTACCTCCTGGCAAACCATCTTGTGCCTCAAGATTGAATACAAATACACTTAAAAACAAAGTAAATAGCAATATCTTTTTCATAGCATGAGCTTCTTATTTGCGATTGATAGAAATTTGAAATAATGACGGATTTAACTTTAACAACTCAGGGTCATTACTTTTAAATTTCCCTTTGTTTTTGAGACTTGCTGGCATCACATCACCAATATAACCAGATAAAACATCAAGTTTGAATACCATACAAGGATATTCTTCTATGTCTTCGATGTAAAGCCCACCTATCTCTGATTCTTCTGAATTAAAAGTACAGTTAAGTGGTTTTTTAAACTTTTGATTTAGCTCCTTTAAGGTCATATTTATCTTAACTCCATTGGTGAGTTTCAGATTTTCATCCATTATTTCAATTCGCTCTATGGGCTTACCCGTAGTTTCGTATTCTTCATAGGCTAGTACTTTACTTCCATTCTTAAAAGTAACTTCATAAGGCTCTCCATCAGGCATTTGGATTTTTTTGACGGCATCTTTCCCTAAAGTCTTTTCTATTTCCTTAGCAGTCTGAGTGATTTTAAGTTCGCCTACTCCCTCACAGGAGATAAGATTTTCATCAGAATCATCAATAGTTTCTACGGTTACTTCTTCTTTGGGCTGACTGTTTTTGGGAGAAAGGTTTTCTTTTGTTTCGGTTTTGTCTTCTTTTGAGCCACAAGCAAAAAATAACAAACCAAACATTAAAATTAAGGAGTGAATTTTTAAATATTTCATCTGAAATTAATTATTAAATAAATATATCTATAGGTTTCTTACTGCAAAATACGAAGGAATGAAGGACTAAATCTTAGTTCTTTTATGAAATATGGTTTATAATTGACCAATCACGGGAGTTGATTGATGAACCAATGTTTTAGCACACTAATAGACATTTTTGAAAATGTACTAATTCTATCTTATTTTTCCGTAGCCCAGAGGTTGCAACTTCTGGGCTACGGAGAAATATCTAGTAGTATGGTATTCTAGATTGTTTCAAAATTGGCAAATGAAAATTGGATAGACCATGATTTTATTGAATATGGATTTGAAAATGAGGAGATGAATACATCGCTTTTACCAGAAATTCAAAGAAGTATTTTACAAAAATATGCTTCACAGTTTCAAGAAAGTATCTTAAACTTCTCTTTATTTATAGAATAATAGGATATTATATAGCAAAATATATTTTTTATTTCTATATTTTTGGGTGCATCTCATTTTGTCGCTTTATAAAAAATAGCTGAATACATGACATTTTATTGGAACACGGATTTGACGGATTTAACGGATGAGTCACAGATAAAAATCCGTATGAATCCGCTA
>JBBRUH010000033.1:0-19824 GCA_038248005.1 Cytophagales bacterium
AGGTGATTTTAGTGTTTTTAAACCATTAAGGAGTTAAGAGTAGTTAAGTTAATTGGTGATGGTTTGTGAAGACACGAACCATGTAAAAGGTAGTTTTTCATTTTTTAAACCATTAAGGAGTTAAGAGTAGTTAAGTTAATTGGTGATGGTTTGTGAAGACACGAACCATGTAAAAGGTAATTTTTAGTGTTTTTAAATCATTAAGGAGTTAAGAGTAGTTAAGTTATTTTTTGTGTAAAACACTCATTATTAAGCCATTAAAAACTTATAATTCATCTCTCTCTTACTGACACTCTTCAGCTAATTTTTCTTTTGCCTCTTGATGACCTAAATCGGCTGCTTTTTGCCAGTTCTGGCAAGCTAATTTTGAGTGATTATCCGCTTTTTCTATATTTCCCAAGCAAAAGAAAGCTTCTGCATTTTCAGATTGCTTTTGGATGATTTTTTGCACATCTTGGCGGGCAGCCTCATAGTCTTGAAGTATCAGCCCAGCTTCTGCCCGCATTAGATAAGCCTCCCAGTTATAGGGATTCATTTTGATGAGTTGAGTAGCATCTTGCTTAAGTTCTTTTGCCATTTTATCTTTTCTATAAATTTTAGCTCTCAAAGCAATGGCATTTTCATACTGTGGATCTATACTGATGGCTTTTTGGAGATATTCAAGCATACTAGCCGATGTAGCTTCTTTCCTGTCTTGGAGCAAAGCCAATTGATAATAAGCATTTTTGTTTTGGGGAGTTAATTGTGTTACTTTCAAAAAGTCTTTCTCTGCTTCGTCATATTTCAGTAAAGATAAAAAACTTAAGCCACGCTGAAAATAAACAGGCGTAATTTCAGGATTGAAAGATAAGATTTTGTCATAATCTTTGACTGCTAGGTCATAAGATTGCATCCCTGCTTGAATCAATCCACGGTTATAATAAGCCTCTAAGTACTGAGGGTCATAGACAATTGCAAGGTCAAAATTATACAAGGCAGCAGTCGGATTGTCTAGCTTGTATTCGGCAAGTCCTTTCAAAAAATAAGCCTTTGCCGATTTCACATCTTCTTTGATTACCTCATTTAGCTCAAGCAATGCCTGTGAATAGGCTTCTTCTTTTAGGTATTGTTGGGCTTTTTGCAGATGTGATTCAGAGGTTTGGGCAACTAAGCGAAAGGCAAATAGATTCGTAATGAAGAAAATAAAGTAAAAAGTATATTTCATTTTTTTTGATTTATTTTATTAGGAGCATTTTCAAAATAAAGTATTCATTTAGATTGAGCAAAATTCTCACTATCAGACTCTTAGTAAAATGCTAAAAAATAGACAAATAATTATGAGTTATTAAAACACTCATTATCAAGTTATTACAAACTCATAACTCACCTCTCACTTAAAGCCTAATAACCAATAACTTATAACTAATCTCTTGCTTATCTATGAGATGAAACTCAACATTCAAAAAAAAAGCCTTCTGCATAGCAGAGAGGCTTTTAGTCTGTAAACTCAAAATCGGGAAATATTATTGCTTTTCCTGACAGTTAATTTCCACTTAACTTAAAGTCAAAATTTATATGGTCTTCTATAATTTGCACTAGGCTCATTTAGATGACTATTATTTGTATGTGTATTTACATTCATTTTTAGAAGTGATTGGTGACATTGATCCCTTTTACCAAGTGTATCCATCAATACTTCATGCTGCCCACTAGCAGTGGTCTTTACAGCTACATAACTATTGACAAATCCATAAAGTTTACTCTTCTCGTGAGGACTAAGATTAATGGCTTGATGAATGATGTCATAACTTACTTGCTCTATTTGAAAAGTGTTCGTCATCATATTATTTAACAGTTTAGTTTAGATTCTTTTACGAATATGCTTCCTAAATGTTCATTTCACTTTTTAACCTTACAAAGTAAAAATAAACCTTTAAAAAAGTTTGGATTTTTAAATTTAATCTGGTGTCATTTTGAAATTTTAGAACGATATATGGCTTCTAAGTATTATGATTTTTGAAACTAAATCGAAAAAGAAAGAAATTTTATTTATAAATATTTGACTATCAGATATTTACAGCTTAATATTTATCTGCGAATTATTTACAAAGAATATTTCTCTGCTCAATATCATTTATCTGCATAAATCATCTTTCACAAAGAAAACTACTGGTCTGGCATTGTCTTTATTTTGTTTGGCATACAACTATACACCCTATCAAGTACATAAAACGTATTTATATGCAGAAATACACCACTAAAATACGAATATTATGGAACTCATTCATCTTAAAACGGCTGCCAAACTTGTACAAGAAAGCCCTGATAATCTTCGTAGATTAATAGCTTTAAAAGAAATAGAAGTTTATCCAACAACTCATTTACATAGCCAAAATGTCAAAATCATCAAAAGTAGCTTACTTGCCTATTATCAACAAAAACTCTTACAAGAGATTGGGCAACAAATGCCTCAGACTAGCCATTATGTGCCTAGTTATCAGCATTTGCAGCAACGCATTCATCGCTTGCAGAATTTTGGGAGAAAAACAAAACAATTCTTACAAAACCAAACACGTAAAACTAGAAAAGACAGAAAAGAATTTAGCCTAAGTTTCTACCTTATTTGGGCATTGTTTCTTTTCTTTGGGTATTTGCTTTGGAAAAGTGTCTTGGTCTTGAATATGATTTAGAATGACTTGGGGCGATGCTCCAAGTTTTAGATGTTCAAGCCTTTCAGGCTATTTGAGATATACCATACTACTAGATATTTTTAAGTTCGAGTACTAATATCATTGTTTTTTCCATAGCGAGGGGTTTGCAAACCCTTCGCTATGGAAAAATGTCTAGTAGTGTTAGTCTAATTATCAAAGTCCATCACCTGAGGAGAGGTCTTAGATTTTTAAAACAATATTATTAAGGTGTCCTGCGATTTCTGTTAAGATTTGCTTGAGTTTGATGCCAAGTGTCATCACTTTAATCTGTTCGCTTTCTGTCTTGGCCTGCTGAAGTTGCTGTCCATTTTTCTGGATTAGCTTCAGGATATGATTCATTTTAAGGCGTAAAACGTGTTCTTGGACGATTTGCTGTAATACTTCCTCTTCAGAAGGGATATAAATATTGTGTTTATCCTTCCACTGATTGCTGAGTTCGAAGCGTTCAGTCATCAAATCTACCAAAAAACTTTTCCAGTTTTCAGGGCTATTCTGGATGAAGAAGCTTACTTGAAAGGGTTTACTTAAGTTTTGGGCTTCGCAAAGAGCTTCAAATATCTCTTTAAACAAAGCATTTTCAAACTGTATGTCTTTTAATTCTTGATAAAAAAACTGCCCTATTTTCTGAGAAATACTTTCTATTTCAAATTCAGGATATAATAATAGAAGGCGAAGAATAGCCTTTTCTTGTGAATATACAGGGCTTAATCTCTCTTCTTCTTTTTCTTCTGTGAGGGCTATTTGAGTGTCTTCACTTGTATTTTCTATTTGCTCTTGTGAAGGAAATGTAGGTCTTTGAGAAGGTTTTTCTTGTCGAAGAAGGTGATTTCCTTCTGCAATCAGTGTTTCTTCATTTATCTCCAATAACCTGCTACATTCTTGAAAAAACACCCTTCTTTTGATTTCATCAGGGATTTTGATGATACTTTGTACCACTTCTTTAATCATTTCTGCACGCTTGAGTGGGTCTTTTCGTGCTTCGCTTTGATAAAGATTGGCTTTAAAAGTAATAAAATCTTGACTTTCCTCTTGAAGGTATTTCTGAAATACCGTAGTACCTACTTTCTTGAGATAACTATCAGGGTCGTCACCATCAGGAAAAATAACCACTTTTACATTTAAACCCTGTGTCAAGATTAAATCAATCCCACGCAAAGAAGCTTTTATTCCTGCATTATCACCATCATACAATACGGTGATATTCTCACTAAACCTTCTAATAAGCTGAATCTGCTCTATGGTCAGTGAAGTACCCGAAGAAGCCACTACATTTTCAATACCTGCTTGGTGTAGGGAAACTACATCAGTATAGCCCTCTACCAGATAGCAATTATCTTGCTCTCTGATGGTCTTTTTCGCTTGAAAAATACCATACAATACACGGCTCTTGTGGTAAACAGGAGTTTCAGGAGAGTTGAGGTATTTGGGTTGTTTGGGGTCATTTTTTAGAATCCTTGCCCCGAAAGCAATGGGTTTGCCTGATACATTATGAATCGGGAAAATAACTCGCTCACGAAAGCGATCATAAGCCTTATTTTCTTTTTGTAATATCAAACCTGCTTTTTCCAGAATATCTCTCTTAAATCCTTTGTTTTCGGCAGTTTTGAGTAAGCCATCCCATTCGGCTAGACTGTAGCCAAGCTCAAATTTATCAATGATAGGTCTTTTAAATCCTCTTTCTTTAAAATAACTTAACCCAATGGCTCGCCCAGTTTCGGAGTGATGCAGTAAATCTTTAAAGTAATTTTGGGCAAACTCTAAAACAATGTGCAGACTTTCCCTTTCTTTTTGCTCTTCAAGCTCTTCATCCGTCTGATTTTCATCCGTTTTGAGTTCTATATTGTATTTTTTGGCAAGGTACTTTAAAGCTTCTATATATGTGTAGTTCTCTATGTCCATCACGAAACTTACCGAATCACCTCCTTTGCCACAGCCAAAGCATTTATAGATACCTTTACTAGCAGATACAGAGAAAGAAGGTGTTTTTTCGTTGTGAAAAGGGCAACAGGCGGTGTAGTTAGTGCCTTTTTTTTTGAGAGATACAAAATCTTGCACTACCTCCAGAATATCAGCTTGTTGATTAATAAGGGCTACGGTTTCGGGGGCTATACGCATTTTAGTAAGAAGAATAAGGGTTTTTAAAAAAAGCACCCTATTTGAAATAAGGTGCTTATTGATTTTAAATACATCAAATAAGATAAAACTTTAATTTGATGATTAGCTATTAAGAATTGGTATCATTCTTGTTTTTAGTAAAGTAATTTGGTGTCATTTTTGGTGAAATAGGTTATTCACTCATAAGGAGTGGATGCCTATTTCCTTTTTGTATCAAATAAACAACGCAAAATAAATCTAAAAATTAAAAAAGTCAAGATTTTTAGTGTTTTTTATTAGATACAAGTATAAATTTTTACGCACTCTCTTTCTATACCTTCTAATTAGCTCTACTTATTTTTAATAATCGTCTTCTCCATCCTTTCATAGATATTCAGACTTGTTAATAAAATACTAAAAATAAACTAATCATTGGTAGTTTATAAGATACTCATTATCAGATTATTACAGAATTATAATCCATAATTTATAGCTCATCTCTCACTTAATATTTGCTGTAATTAAGCCTTCTTAATTTATTTTTTACGAAACTTTAAAATAAATTATTTTAAAGGCTTCCTTTGCAAGTTATACTTCGTAATGAATTTTTTAAAAATAACTTAACTATCCTTTATGAACACAGCACAAGCAATCATCTTAGTACTTTTAATTGGTCTGGCAAATTGTAATATTGCTTTTGCCCAAGAAAAAGAGATTATCTCTTATGAGAAAAAGAACATTATCAAAGTCAATCTCATTAGCCCTATTCTAAGTAGCTTTTCTATGGGTTATGAGCGTGTAATCACTCCCAATCAAAGCTTTCAAGTGAGTTTTTTCCTCCAAGACCAGCGTTTCAATTTTAGCTCTCAAGATGAACTCAAAGGTTTTGGCATCGTGCCTGAGTATCGCTTTTACCTTTCAGAACGTAAAGAAGCCCCTGGAGGAATATTCATTGCTCCTTTTTTATCGTATCGTAATTATAAAGCTAACTACGAAAGTTACTCCTTTGACCCTAATACTGGCATGTCTTCAAACACTCCCAGAACAGCAAAATATGAAAATATTGGTTTGGGTTTTACGGTAGGTGCTCAATGGATTTTTAAGAAGAAAGTTAGCATTGATGTCTGGGGTGGTACTGGCTATAGCATCGGTAAAAGTGATGAAACCTCCAATGACCCTAACAGATCCTTCTATTTTGGCGATTTTCCTTATCAAGAAGGTGGTGGATTTTTAGGCAGAATCGGAGGTACGATTGGTCTTGCTTTTTAATGTTTAGCTTGATATTTTGGTTTTTTAGCCTACCAAAGCATTTAATTGCCATTAGCCTAGAGCTAGTGGCAATTTTCATTTTTGCTTTAATCTTGTTATAAAGAACTAATTATCAAAATCTTGCTAAGATGACTCATCATTCATCACTTACTAATAATTATTTGCTATTTTATTCAAAAGACTCATATTTTGAATTACAATTTTCTTGCCTTTTAGCTCTATGACTTGGTTCTTTTTGAACTCTGAAAGTGAGCGAATCAGTGTCTCAGTCGCAGTTCCTACCAAGTTAGCTAGGTCTTCACGAGAAAGATTAACACTAATTGTTTTTTCATCCTCTTCTAAGCCATAGAAATCTTTAAGCAAAAGAATCGTTTCAGCTACACGTTCTTTGACTGTTTTTTGGGCTAAGTCGGATATCTTTTCTTCTGCGACACGCAAATCACCCGTCAGTAACTCCATGACCTTATCAGTCAATTTTGGGCTTACTTTTAGGGTTTCTAAGAATAAGTTTTTAGGGACAAAGCAAACATGACAATCTTCAATTGCCATGGCAGATACTTCATATTTTTCAGAGGAAATCAAGGCACGGTATCCTAGTGTATCACCTTCTTTGGCAAGTTTTAGGATATGTTCTTTGCCCATTTCAGAGGTCTTATAAAGTTTTGCTTTTCCTTTATAGATACCATACAAACCTAATGGATAATTATTTTCATGAAAAATAACACTTCCCTTTTTATAGTAATTAATATTTTTAGCATCTGATATTTTTTCAAGATGGCAGTTTTCAAGATTTGAAAATAAGCACTCACCTCTTACTTCGCATTCTTGGCAACTTGGTGGTTTGATAAGAGAACCCATATATTATTTTAAGTTTAGATTAGTGTATTATTTATTACACTAAATTTACATTAGGATTAGATAATTTGCAATTAATACATCAAAAAGTTTCATCTGAAAATCGCTTTTTTTACTTTTTTAGATGTTTAAACACGTAAAATATTGTTAAATTGCTATTAAATTTTTTATTTTCATCATAAAGTTATCACTAATTTGCCTATATTCTTATTTGCTTCCATTTGTGTGTGTGCTTTCACGATTTCAGTCCAAGGATATACTGTATCTATAATGGGTTTAAGTTCTTGGGTTTTGAAAAGTGGTTGAGCAAAGCTCCAAAACTCTTTGGTAAGCTTTATTTGGTAGTCTAGGCTTCTTACTCTTAAAGTAGAGCCTATGATTTGTAAACGTTTTCTAAGGACTAAGCCCAAGTTAAATTTTTCTACTTCCATTCCTCCTAGTAAGGCCAAAATCACCAATCGCCCGTCCATACTCAATGATTGTATATTTTGATGAAAATAGTTAGCAGCCACAAAATCAAGAATCAACTCTACACCTTGCCCTTCTGTATATTTCTTAATTTCCTCTTGAAAATCTTGACTTTTATAGTCTATTACCTTTGAAGCGCCTAACTCATAACAAATGCTATGTTTGCTGGCAGAAGCAGTGGCAAATATCTCTGCTTTCATTGCCTTTGCAAGTTGAATGGCTGCTGTGCCGACTCCACTTGCGGCAGCATGAATCAATATCTTCTCACCTGCCTGCAGTTTTCCTAGCCAATTGAGTGCCTGAAAAGCTGTCAAAAAAACTTCGGGAATCGCCGCAGCTTGTTCATAACTTAAATAAGAAGGCAGTGCCATTGTCATCTCTTCAGGAATTACAGCATACTCGGCATAGCCTCCTCCTGAGATTAAGCCAAATACCTTATCGCCTTTTTTCCATCTTGTTACTCCTTCTCCTATCTCAGCTACTTCACCTGCTATCTCTAAGCCCATAATCTCACTCGCTCCTGAAGGCGGAGGATAAGCACCTCTTCTTTGCAATGTATCCGCACGATTGAGTGCAGTAGCATGGACTTTTACTAAGATTTCTTGTGCTTTGGGAGAAGGTGTAGGTGCTTCCCCTATGTACATTTGGTCGGCTTCACCGTAAGATTTGACTAGAATGGCTTTCATATTATTGAGGTTTTGTTTATTTTCAAAAGAAGTGATTTATCCGTGATTTTTCAAATGAATTATATTTTATTTCAATTCCAAATATTGATTTACATTAATAGAATTTAATTTATCTAAGTGCCTAACTTAAAATAGTTTATATTATTAAATTATTATAAGGTATTAATAATCAGTTACTTATGAATTTTTTTTAATTTAAACTAAATATGAGTAAGCACTTACTTGAGTAATAAGTACAATGACAGGCATTTGACAACCGTGATGATTTTTGCCGAAATCTAGGAGGTTTTTTACATTTTGCAACTCTTCTTTGATGCGTCTGTTCGCTTCTTTGATTTTTATCAAAAAAATTAGAATATCAGGGCAATCACTTCGGATAGAATTTTTAATTTTTTCTAGGGCATTATCAAACTGTGTTACTTTGGGGCGAGATAGATTACCTAATCCACGGGTATCTAATAAATCTGTTTTCCCACGAGTATTTTGGTATCTATACCATTTGCCTAGTAAGGTTTGGGCTGTTACACTACCGATTTCGGCTACTTTATCATCAAAGATGGTATTGACAATCAGTAGAAATCGGATTAAAAACTCTTAAATCTTTGATTGAATGTTAAGATGAGCATATATTAACTAAACTTAACAAAAGCACGATTCTCCGTTCTCGAGTTCTTACTTTATTATCTCTGAAATTATATACAGATGATTTTTATTTGTTTGCAAAAAACACTGCGTAATCTTTTAATAATTCATAATTCTTTGAGCTTTTATCTACTGCCTCCAAATCACAAAGAGGGAGTGTTATTGTTTCTTTTCCTGCCTTTCCAAGTCCCAAGATACCATAATGATCATCATAATCATCAAGACTCAATAACTTGAATTCTTTAATTTTTTCTTTTCTCATATACTCAACTACTTTTGTCATTATCGGGAATTCTAAATTATCACTTAAATAATCTTCCCATTTTTCAAATAAGCCATACTCATCATTGGTTCTAATGCCTTTAAATAGTTTAGCATATTTGATAGATTTCACTTCCTCTTCAAATAAATGAAACCAATAGATTTTTGACTCTAATCTTACTCTGAGAGCTTGTTGATTGGCTTTGCTGTCTCTTTTAGTTGCAGTTTCTAATTCTGAAATATCTGAAATCATTATTTCATAATCTAATCCTTCATTAAGAATATTTATCAAATACTCATCTGGTATTTTTGACAAAGTTTCTAAATCCCTTTGATTTCTACTAAGGCTTCTTCTTTTTGAATATCAGTTATTTCTCCTTGCCATCCCTCAAGAAATTGAGATTCAAAATCAGGGTCTTTGACTCCCTTTTTGACTTTTACGTAATCACCGACTTTTATTCTATTAATTGACAGTTCCATTTTTTTAAGTTGTTATTGGAAGAGTTATTTACTGTAGATTGCCCTGAATGATATCTTCATCTTCGGGCTTATGGATTTTATTGATTAAGTCATCTGTTATTTCTTCTACCAGTTTTTCAAGATGTTTGGAGTACTCTAGGTATTCTTTCCAGAGAATATTATTCAAAAAATCTTCATTCATATAGACCATCACAGTGGTATATTTTTGTCTGCGGTATCGGTAGGGCTTTACGCCATATTTTCTACATATAGCATGTAGTAGCTTTTTGTGCCAATTATCTTGAGTGTATAGGCTATATTCTTTTGGGTCTTTATGGATTTCAAGACCTGGGTGTTTTTTTAAAATCCTTTCCTTTGCAAAAGTAGCGGCTTCTTTCTCACCAGGCGTAGTAGCACCAAATATAAGTGCTTCTATTTTCTTGATTTTGTCTAATAAGTCTTCCATTTTTAAGCAATTTTTCTAAATACATCACAAAAAATAGTTTTAGCTTCTTTAGCACACAGATAAACACAGATTTAGCGGATTTTTATGTATGATTTATCTATTTAATCCGTCAAATCTGTGTGCCAAAAAAATATCATGTGCTTAGCAGTATTCCATATTCCATATTTCATATTCTATATTCTATATTCTATATTTCATATTTCATATTCTATATTTCATATTCTATATTTCATATTCTATATTCTATATTTCATATTCTATATTTCACTTATTTATCTTCAATATCGATTTGATTTTCTGTAGGTTCTTCCTTTTTCTCAGTAGTAGTTTGTTCTTTTTTCTCTAAGGCTTCTTTTTCTAATCTCTCTTTCTCTTCTTGTTCTTTCTTAGCTTCACTTTTTTCGGTAGATTTATTGATCATCAAGCCAAACATCATTAGTAAAGCAGTCATAGCTATCACTTGAATAATCAGTGATTTATTGACAATGGAGATAACTTGTTCTGGATCTATGGAGAGGAATAAAAGAATCGTAATCAAACCTCTAGGGGCTACAAAAAGCAGTGGACTAAGGGGAATTTTAGATATTTTGAGCTGAAGTGCTCTGAATCCAAAAATAAAAACAACAATTACTGTTGCCCAAAGAAGTGTATCTGGGTTGAGTATTTCAGAGGTTTCTATCAGATAACCAAACAAAAGGAAAAACAAAGCCCTCACCAAAAAAGCCGCCTCCATAGTCAAATCCCTAAACTTAAGCACTTCTTTGTTAAATTCTACGGGTTTGAAGCGTTCTATCCACCTGATGTGTCGGAGTTCGTCTAAGTTGCCAATGAATAGACCAAAAAGCAAAATAAAAATTAAACCAGGAAGATGATATATCTTTGAAATCTCATAAATCAATACAATCAATAAGATAATCGGCACAAACTTCACATGATGCTCTATTTTATTGAGCAAAACAGATAAAGCAATTGTGGCCACAAAAGAAACTACAAAAATAATCAAAAGTTGAAGCCCAAAATAACCAAATGACTGTAAATCAATAATCTTATTAAGGGCTATAAAATTGAAAAGCAATACACCTAGAATGTCAGATATACTACTTTCATAGATAACAAATTCTTTATTTTTCTTGGATAAATTACTAACACTTGGTATCGCAATCGCACTACTGATGACACAAAGTGGAATCACATTGGCAATACTATTTTTTAAATCAAACTCACCGAAATAACTAAAAAAAAAGCCGAGGGAAAGTGCTAAACCTAGCATAGGAAGCAATGCTCCTATAAATGACTGTCGTATCAGTCCAAATTTAGATTTATTTAACTCGAGCATCAAAGAACCCTCCAAAACAATCAAAATAATTCCAAAAGTACCTAAGACTGGCAGGAAAGAAGAAAAATCAGGTAATTTTGCATCAAAGACAATGCTAGCCTGTCTTACAAGCCAACCTAAGATTAATAATAGGATGACCGAAGGGATTTTTGTTCTGGCAGAAGTCAAATCAAACAAATAAGCGATGAGCAATAATGCACAAAAAGTGATGATAATCGTTACTGTCATTATTTATATTCTATAAATTTAATTTTAGCAATATCGCTAACTGATAGTTATGCTATTAAGCTTAGATTGAAAACTCTAAGAAATTTAGAGGTGTTTATTCTAAGTTTAACATTAGCTTTCAAAATACGTTCACAACAAACAATTTGCTAGTAACATTAAACGTTTTTTTTCGTTCAAAGGCAACTCAGCTTCCAAAAGTACGCAAAACTTTATTTTTAGCCAATTTTTAGAAAAATAGTGAGTGTGATTTATAATGCTTTTGACTACATTTACAACAAAGGATTATCTCAAAATTCTCCTAAATTTACGGATTAAATAGTTTATTAATCTCAGAGAGTGTGTTTTTATATCAAATCCAATTACAAAATTTTAAGAATTACGAATCCCTGAACCTTGATTTCTGCGAAGGAATACAGGGTATTGTAGGTGAAAACGGCAGTGGCAAGACTAATCTACTAGATGCTATCTATTATTTAGTGCTGAGTAAAAGTGCTTTTAACGCCATTGACCAGCAAAATATCAAGCATGAGCAAGAGTATTTTACTATCAAAGGGAATTTTGAGCGAGAAGGAGAACAACAAGAAGAAGTTTTTTGTGGATTACCCAAAGGTCAAAAAAAAGTCTTAAAACTCAATAGCAAAGAATATGAAAAAATAAGTGATCATATAGGGAAGTTTATGGTGGTGATGATAGCCCCACAAGACCAAAGCCTAGTGCTAGAAGGGAGCGAAGTACGTAGGCGTTTTATAGACAATCTTTTATGTCAGTTAGAGGGAGAGTATTTAGATAATTTAGTCCAATACAATCGTTTTTTGAATCAACGCAATGCTCTATTGAAGCAATTTTATGAGCAGAATAAATGGGATATGGATTTGCTTTCTAGCTATGATTGGGGTATTTTAGCCTTCGGTAAAAAAATATATGAGCGTAGAGTAGCTTTTGTAAAAGATTTTCAGCCTATTTTTCAAAAACACTATCAATATCTCTCCAATGAGAGAGAAGACACCAACATAGAATATAAATCTGATTTTGCAAAAGAAGATTTTCAGGATGTTTTTAAGAAAACATGTGAAAAAGACCGACTTTTGCAGAGAACTACTCTTGGAGTACATCGAGATGATTTGAGTTTTAAGATAGATAATTATCCACTCAAAAAATTTGGCTCACAAGGGCAACAAAAATCTTTTTTAGTAGCACTTAAGTTAGCCCAGTTTGAAATTATGCATCAGCATAAAGGAGAAAAACCTATTTTATTGTTAGATGATGTTTTTGATAAATTGGACGAACAACGTATGCAAAAGTTGATAGAAATGGTTTCAAGCAATACCTTTGGGCAAATATTTATTACAGATGCACGCCCAGAACGCACTCAAAATATGCTCAAAAACCTGCCTATTAAGCGTAAGATGATTACTATAGAGGGAGGAAAAGTAAAAAGTATAGAGGATATAAATGATGAGTAATCAATTGTCTGTATCTTTAAAATGCTGTTGTCTGTGTCTTCAAAATTCCATTGCCTGTGTCTTCACAGACGACCTTTAAATAAATAAAATAATGTACAAGAAATACAACCTTGATTTAGAAAGTCAGCAAAAACCACAAAAAACTGAAAGCTCAGCCGTCAAAAATGTGGTCAATGATTTATTGAAAACCTATCAGCTAGAAAAAAAATTTGGTGAATTAGAGATTGTAGATGCTTGGCAAAAGGTAATGGGTGAGTTAGTATCAAAACGTACCCAAAAAGTATATATAAAAGCTGATAAAATGTTTGTCAAGATAGAGTCAGCTACACTTAAGAATGAACTACTGATGCGTAAAAGCCAGATTATCAAGGATTTGAATGCAAAAGTAGGTCAAGAAATGATTCAGCAGTTAATCTTCTTATAAAAGAAAATAGTTAATTCTTAGAGTAAATTTCGGACATATAATTGCAAAAAAGCCAGTAACTCCATCATCATCGCTATGCCTATATGCACTATCATACCTCCTAAGACACTGCGTGATTTCCAAGAAACTCCTCCCAAAATAAACCCTCCAAAGACAGACCCAATCGTCTCTGCAAGTGGCTTATAGAAGTGCATAAAAGCATACATCGCTACCATCGGAAAGACAGAAACTTTGCCCATGTATTTACCCAAAGCCATCACCACAAAGCCCCTGAAAAATATTTCTAAGCCTACAAATTGCAGAATATAGCTCAATTCATAGATACTTACTGAGAACCAGGGCGAAACTCCACTTACCACCTCCCAATATCCTGGTCTATAGCGAGGATACTTTACCCAGAAATTAGGCTGAAAAGATGCCCAAACTAACAAAGGAAGCATAATCACCAGCATCCATAAATAAGGTGAAATATTGAAATTACGAGCCGTACATCCATAAAACCGAGTAGGAGTGATTTCTTTGGTATAGATACCATAGATAAGTGGAATCAATAAATAGAAAAAAGTACTGTGTAGATTAAAGTAAGTTTTTTGAAGCCAAAAACGTCCATCTTCTATAGCAGGTAGATAGTTCTCATAAAAATGAGCAAATTTGTTAAGATACAGTGCCAATAAAATTAGAAAGCTCAAAGCCCAGAAACCTGATTTGAGCAATATTTTTAAATCACCATACCAAATTAGCCACCAGCCAATAGAGAAAAAATAAGGAACTGCATAAAAAAATAATTGCCCCCAAAATGGATAGGAATAACCCGTAAAGTGTGGGTCATATACACCTACATAACGCAAACTGATGCCTATAATCAAAAAAAATATCCATCCAAGCCAAAAGCCTACGTGTGGATAATCTTTGAAAAATTCAGAAAGATATCGGAGAATTTGTTTCAAGCGTTAAAAAATTATAAATTGCTAAGCTAAATTAGCTATCTTAGTAGCTCTTTTAAAAACAAAGCAAAGCTATCCATAAAATGACACATTAAACCCAATGCTATTAGTCAATTTCGTGTTTAAAATTTTTATGTATTTACTTCTGCTTTTAATTGTAGCAAAAGCAGTACACTATCTTTTGGTATGGTATAGTCAATATCAACGTCTGCCAAAAGCCTCTAATGTGATGAAATATCTCAAGAGTATTCAATCTAAATTATCTATTTCAGATCAAAATAGCGAAAGCGAAGTAGAAAATATTTTGGCGAGAAGCCTCCAAAATCGATTTGGGAACGTAACTACACAAGCATTGGTAGGAGGGAAGCGTTATGCAAGAGAGCGAATAGACATAGACCTTGGGGATGGACAATTAGGGATAGAAATCAAATTGGCTGATATGTTACGCAAGAGCAATGAAAGAAATCGCTTACTAGGTCAGATTGACCTGTATCTCGAGCGGAAATATACTCCTGAAAATCTTTTGATATTGATTATAGGCAAAAATGAATATGCACAGACAGATAATATTCAAGAAATCCAGCGAATGATTAAGAATAAGAAGGTTTATTTCTATTATATAAAAACCAACTAAATCATCCATTTTTGTGTTGAAATCATTAGATTTGTTCCGTATTCCATTTTAAGGTAGTTTTTTTTTGTTAATTACAACTAAAATGCTTATTTTGAGTGTCTTACATCAAAATAGAATAATTCTATTGGTTTTATTTAGGATCTAATAATAGTTCATAAGCCCTTTAAATTTAAAAACATCTCTTTAATTATGCTCTATCATAAAAAATATGAACTTGAACCCAGCAAAGATTGGGTGATTTTTATACACGGTGCTGGTGGGAGTTCTTCTATCTGGCACAGACAGATTCGTGCTTTTAGAGCAAAACACAATATCTTACTCTTAGATTTGCGTGGACACGGTCGTTCTAAGCATTTTTTGAAAGATTACCTTAAAAACAAATATACCTTCAAAGATGTAGGCAAAGACATCATAGAAGTAATGAATCATAATAATATAAAGTCTGCACATTTTGTGGGGATTTCTTTGGCAAGCATCATCATTCGCACCATAGCCGAGCTAGAGCCAGAGCGAGTCAAGACGATGACCCTAGGAGGGGCAATTATTCGCCTTAACGTTCGCTCAAAAGTACTGATGTATATCGGTAATAAACTCAAAAGATTTGTGCCTTATATGTGGATATATAGCTTTTTTGCTTGGGTGATAATGCCTCGAAGAAGGCATAGACATTCAAGGCTGATGTTTATAGAACAGGCCAAGCGTCTGTATCAAAAAGAGTTTTTAAGATGGTATCAGCTTACAAGTGAAGTAAATCCTCTCTTAAGATATTTTAATGAGAAAGAATTGAGCATCCCTACACTTTACATTATGGGTGAAGATGACCACATGTTTTTACCACAAGTGCAACAAATAGTCAAAAAACATGAGTACTCGGCATTAGAGATAGTCAAAAACTCAGGACATGTAGTTAATATTGACCAGACAGAAGAATTTAATAGGATTTCTCTTGATTTCTTAGCAAATCCATCTTCTTTTATGAAATAAACAGACTATAAAAAATAATCTTTGAGTTTATCCTATTCTATAATAGAATTACATTTAAGTTATTGTATATTTAATATTTAAAAAGAACTAAAAGTACTGTACTTATTTTTCTGATAGTGAATCATTTATAAAATTGTTTTGTAGATTTTGGTTCTTATAATCTGTTTTCAAAGAAAAATATTCTTACTTTGTAGTAAATTGCATTTGCACAAAAATTTAAAATTACCTTTATTTGTAGATTATACCCATATAACAGGCATGAGTGAGTCAGAGAACATGATTGAGGCTTATATCCAAACCCTACTCCGAATTCAAGAGGAGCAGAAGGAAAGACCTCTCGATGAGCAGGAAATGAAACGCATTGCCTATGACTTAGGAATGAGTGAAGATGATATCGAACTTATCCAAAAGAAAATGTCAGATTATGTGGCAAGAGGAAAAGGTTATAGCCGTTACGAAGACTGGGAGAGTGCTATTGAAGAGTTTGGACAAGCGATTTCGTTAGCTCCTAATCATTTAGAAGCTCTTTTTGGGATTGCCAATGCTTATAAACATCGCTGGCTTCTGAAAGGAGATAAGGATGATTTTCATCAAGCTAAATATTTTGCTAAAAAAGCACTTCAAGTAAATCCTCACCATGATGCTTCCTTTAGACTTGCGAGTGAACTAAATAAAGGTACTACTAAATACCGTCCTTCTGATCCTTTTTCTAATTTTAAGAATATCAATAAAGACTTTGATAAATTACGAAACGATGTAAAAATCAAAGATCCTTTCTTGCAAGAAGCTCTTAGATTTGATAGCAATCGCCGTCTTAAAAAATCTAATAGAGATAAAAAAATATTTGGTGTCTGTGGTGGAATTGCAGAGTACTTTGGCATAGACCCCACCTGGATTCGTGTCGCTTTTATAGTAGGAACACTCTTCGGCGCAGGTTCTCCAGTGCCTCTTTATATCATTTTAGCTTTTATTTTGCCTAAAAGCTAAGCGAGTACTCTCACACCAGTCACTAAGATGTCATCTATTTGTTTTTGATTAGAACGCCATTTTAGATGTTCACTATGAAATAACTCTTTCTGAACATCCATTGGTGCGTGATGGATTCTCTCCAAAAACTCCCTAAATTGTCTTGCCCCAAATTTACGATTATCAGGTCCACCAAATTGATCAGAAAACCCATCTGAACTCATATAAATCACATCATCTACACGAAGTTCTATGCGGTGTTGCTCATAGTTTCTCTCAGCTTTATAATGCTTAATACTGCCACCAATAGGAAATTTATTGCCTTTGATGGTGGTTACTTTGCCACCCCTGACTAAGAATAACGAGCTTTGTGCCCCTGAAAATTCTACAATCATTTTCTTAAAATCAAAGCTACAGACAGCGATGTCCATTCCATCTTTTGCTTGATTTTCTAAGGCACGATAGACATCTGCTTGAAGGTGTGTCAGGATATCAGCAGGTCTATAAGCTGATTTTTCGTGGACGATATAATCCAAAGAAGATTTGCCAAGCATAGACATAAAAGCCCCAGGTACGCCATGTCCTGTGCAGTCAGCTACTGCTAAGAGAGCCCTGCCTGATTGCTCATCATGAGCAAACCAGTGAAAATCACCACTAACTATATCTCTGGGAAGGGAAAACACAAAATGCTCAGGAATATGATGCGTAATTTTGTTTTGTTTGGGTAAAATAGCTTCCTGTATATTTCGGGCATAGTTGATGCTATCACGCATGTGTTTATTGACAGTCTCTAATGCTTGCCTTTTAGCTTCTATTTCTTCTTTTTGTTGTATTACTTCCAGAGTACGTTCTTGTACTTTAAATTCAAGATTAGTGTTGAGGTCTTCTATCTCTAGGTTACGCTTTACGAGTTCTATGGTGCGTTTTCTTACTTGTCTATTCAAAATAAAACTCAATGTAACAAATAAAATGGCTATTCCTGCCACGATAGCCAATCCTGTTAGTAACCAGCGATAGTCAGTAGTGCTAGAAGTACGGTTGAGCCAGCGGGCTTGAGATTGATAATAGACAGAGCTTTGATCTTCTATCATTTTACTCATTTCAGTATCTAAGGCTTTTATGATAGAAGCATTGTCAGGTCTTCCTTTGGGAAGTGCAAATCTCAGCTCAATCGGATGAAATACGATGGGTGTTCCTTCTACTTCATGTTCGGTTTTGTGCATGTCTCCATAAAGCACACTAATAAGTCCTGCATCTACTTTTTGCTCATCTATTAATTTTAAGACCTCTTCATAAGAAGTAGTTTCTATGAATTTTATGTTTAGATTAAATTGCTCTGTGGTGCTTTTGAGTCCGTGGTTGCCTTCATAATAGATGTTTCCTTTCATGACGGCCACTTTTTTATCAGCCAAGTTGATAATAGAGCGAAGAGTAGAATCACGGTGTACAAAGATTTCTCCCCAGTTGGTAAGCACTGTTTCTTGGGTAAAATCAAAAATCTCTGCTCTCTCTTCGGAGTAGCCAATAGAGACCATAATATCTATATTACCTTTTTTGAGGCTTTCTAGGTTTTTTTCAAAAGAAGGGTTATAAACGTATTTTAGTTTCCAGCCTTCTTGAAGGGCTACATGCTCTAATATATCTATGTAAATTCCTTTAAGCCCTCCGTCATTGTCTTGAAAGCAAAGGGGTTTGTCTTGAAAAAGTCCCACACGATATACTTTTTCTTGAGCATAAATAGGAGTAAAAAACCAGATTAGACAGACTGCTCCTAGAATTATCGAATAAATTATTTTGGTCATTTTTGTCAGTAAATTAACAAATCAATAAAAATACTACTGTGTAGTTTGTGTGCTATGCTATTATTTTGGTTTTTTAGATAAAAAGGATATCCTTATTCATCTATGATATTTTTTATACGAAGCGATTGTATTTAGGTTAGTATTTGGTGCGTTTTCTTTAAAATCAGTCAAAAAATGCAACAAACTATCTAAATAATAGGGTAAGTTTTTATGAGGCTATTCGTATTTCTGAAATTTCATTATATTTACCCACAAATCTAACTATTTATGAGCATTAATAGACTAGGCAAATATATTAATCTATTTACAGATTTTGGCTTTAAAAGAATCTTTGGGACAGAAAAAAACAAAGATCTTTTGATAGATTTCTTGAATACACTCTTAGAAAAAGAAATCTCACCTATTCAGAGGCTTACCTACCTTAATAATGAGCGTCTAGGAAAGCAAGCCAAAGATAGGAAAGCTTTTTTTGATTTGTACTGTGAGAACCAACAAGGTGAAAAGTTTATCATAGAATTACAAAAGGCTGAGCAAGCTTTTTTTAAGGATAGGAGTATCTATTATGCTACCTTCCCGATTCAAGAGCAGGCTCTTAAAGGAAAATGGAATTATGAACTGACTCCAGTTTACACGATTTCTATTATGAACTTCATTTTTGATAATGATTTTCCTGAGCAGGTGATTAGCCGTGTAGAGTTAAGAGAAAGAGATACAAATCGGCTTTTCTTTGATAAACTAAAGTTTGTGTACATTGAGATACCTAAGTTTCATAAGAAAAACACAGAACTGCAAAGTAATTTAGATAAATGGTTGTACGTTTTTAGGAATATGCATCAATTAGAAAAAATGCCTAATGAAGTACAACAAGGTGTTTTTTTGAAGCTGTTTAAAGAATGTGAAATTGCACAATACAAACCCAAAGAACTCATGGAATACGAACAAAGCTGGAAAGAATTAAATGATATGTTTGCAGTGCTGAGTACTGCTGAGAAGAAAGGTGAGCGAATAGGTATAGAGAAAGGTGAGCGAATAGGTATAGAGAAAGGTGAGCGAATAGGTATAGAGAAAGGTGAGCGAATAGGTATAGAGAAAGGTGAGCGAATAGGTATAGAGAAAATAGCCATCAATGCCATTAAAAAAGGCTTTGATAATG
>JBBRUH010000034.1:0-19722 GCA_038248005.1 Cytophagales bacterium
CAGTGAATGGGAGGATTCTTTGGCAAAAAAGCTTTAAAAATTCACTTCCAATATATGCAGGATTTTACCTTTATAGAAATAGCATTGGGCTATTAAAATCTAGCAATAACACTTCAAGTTATGTATTAATAGATATTCTGACGGGTGAAATTCAGAAAGAAATCAAACTTACTAGCAGAACTGATAACACGCCCTTTAGACAAAACAGAAATCAGCTATTTTATTTTAATTTAGATTCAAAGTTAAACTTTCCTCAGCTAATCATACAAGAGTTATTTGGCACACAAGCTCCCAAAAATATATCCATTCCTCTTGATGAGACTCTTTTTAACGAATATAATTATACAATCAATAATCTAAACGAATGGTGGAGAGAAGATGGAGAAACTATTTTTCTTAAAATTCCTTCTGAGAAAAGTAAACCCAGAATGCTCAAAATCAATAAAAGCAACGGGCGTGTTCAAGAAGTGTTCTTACCCAAAGGCTATGATTGGCTCATAGTAGATGAAGACGCAAACCTACTACTCTTAAATGCACAGAAAGAAGGGGCTAGTCAGATTAATGAGCTATGGGTTTTGTCAAAAAAGGAGGGAGAATTACTTTGGAAACACTCTCTACAAAGTCCTCAAATATTTCAAAAACAATCTACCAATATGTCGTGGGCAGCACATCTTCAAAATCAACAACTGATAGTGCTAGAGTGGCTTGATAAAAGTCAGTTAGATATATTGGTCTTTGGAGCAAACAGTGGTGCGTTGCAAAGAAAAAATAAGTCTAATGTCAAAGGAGAACAATGGGATGGTGTAACTTGGACAGATGAGGCAATTTGGCTCTCTATCCAAGTATTATATCAAATTGATTTGAATCGCTCTTCCCTTTATGCCACACAAGAGTTTCCTTAGTGTTACGTGTTGGTCAAAAATAGATTTTGGTGTGTAGTGCAGTCAGTAGCTTGGGGCGATGCCCCAAGTTTTGATGCTCAAGCCTTTCAGGCTATTTTATATAGTTGTCAAGAGCTGTGACAGTTATTAATTGACTTGAATAGACACCAAAATCTTCGCAGGTGGGACACCTTGCGAGGTGGAGATACTGATACTGCAGAAACTGACACTGACATTATTATATGATACCGTTTAATAGCCCTTCAAATCTAACTCCTCAGTATCAATTAAAGGCACTTCTTTTTTCATCTTTTTTTGAATTACGTCAAAATGATTTTCATCTTCTTCTGTAATGAAAGAAATGGCTTCCCCAGAGTTTTCTGCCCTTCCTGTCCTGCCAATGCGATGAATAAAATCTTTGGGTGAACGTGGGAGTTCATAATTAATCACATAAGGCAAAAACTCAATATCAATCCCACGGGCCAGCAAATCAGTAGCTACTAAGACATTCAACCGCCCAGCTTTAAAATTACTGAGTGAATCTTTTCTATTACCTTGACTTTTTTTGCTGTGTATCGCACCTGCTTCCACACCATTTTTGATGAGCTTATTCACTACTTGGTCTGCTTGATAGACAGAAGAAGTAAATACAAGCACTTGTTTCATCTCATTTTGCTTGATGAGATAGCGAAGTAAAGGTCCTTTTTTTTCTTTGGCTACAAGGTAACCTACTTGCTTAATCAAGTCTATATTTTCTTTCTCAGGAGCGATTTGGATGAGCAAAGGGTTATCAAGCATTACTTGATTGATATTCTGCACATCTGGGCTGAGAGTTGCCGAGAATAATAAATTCTGGCGTTTTTTGGGCAGAAGGGCAAATATTTCATCCATTTCTTCTTTAAACCCTAAGTTAAGCATTTTATCAGCTTCATCTAATACAAGTACGCTCAGCTCCGAAAAATGCACCGCATTAGAAGCAGATAACTCTAATAATCTTCCTGGAGTAGCCACCAATACATTGACATTTTGCAAAGATTTCATTTGTGGATTGATAGAAACTCCTCCATGCACTGCCAGTGATTTAAAGTGAAAAGGAAGCACTTCTCCAAAAGTCTTAAACACTTCCTCTACCTGAATGGCAAGTTCTCTTGTCGGTACAAGTACCAACACGTTGATATGTCTGTTTTTAGTAGCAGTTTTACCTTCCAAATTCATCAAAATAGGAAGTACATAACTTGCCGTCTTTCCCGAGCCTGTCTGAGCCACGCCTAAGACATCTTTATGCTGTAGAATAGCAGGAATAGCTTGTTCTTGGATAGGGTAAGGCTTGGTGTAGTTTTGTTGGGCAAGGGCAGCCACTAAGTAAGGAGATAGACCCAAAGAGTTAAAAGGCATAATGATTTATAGTTTATAGAAATAATACAAAGTTAGCTTATATTTCGTAGTTAATTTATTGTATTTTATGTATTGTAGTTGAAAAAGTTCTTTATAGCATCAGCATATATACTTTTATGTTTTATTGAAGCAGAAATGATAAACATCACCCTTTTTTGAATTTTTGACCAATTAATTCAAAATAATATTTAAAATTATTCACTATCTTTCCACTAAGCAAGAGATGAGTTATAAGTTATTGGTTATTAGCTTGTAAAAGTATGATAATAAGTAGCTTACTTAAACTAAATGAGTACTTTATTTTGAAAGAGTTACTGAATAAAAATAATTATGAAAAAGAAAGTTTTAGTCTTAACAGGCGGCGGGGATTGCCCTGGATTAAATGCCGTTATCAGAGCCATTGTCAAAAGAGCTTCTCAGGAACCTGACTGGGAAGTATTGGGCAGTATAGAAGCGTATAATGGAGTTTTGAGTGACCCCATGGAAATAATGCCTCTTGATGGGAAAGCAGTAGCAGGTATTCACGTCAAAGGAGGAACTATATTGAGTACCACCACTAAAGGTGGGCCATTTAGCTGGCCTGTCCAGAGGGAAGATGGCGAATGGAACTTCATAGATAGGTCTGATGAAATGCTGGAGATATTGAAGAAAATGGGAGTTGAAGCTGTAATTAGTATTGGTGGAGATGGCTCACAGTCTATTTCACAGGCATTGTATGAAAAGGGATGTAATATTATTGGAGTACCCAAAACGATAGACAATGACCTTTCAGCTACTGATTTTACATTTGGTTTTCAGACGGCAGTCCAGAATGCCACCGAATCTATGGACAAATTAGTTACTACAGCGGCAAGTCATCATCGAGTGATTATTATGGAAGTAATGGGACGCACTGCGGGATGGATAGCCTTATATACTGCCATTGCTGGGGGTGCTGAGGTTTGTTTGATTCCTGAAATACCCTATGATATTGACAAGGTAATGGAAAGAATTGAACAGAGATATAACCATGGAAAAGGTTTTGTGAATATAGTCATAGCCGAAGGTGCTCGTCCAAAAGACGGAGCGATTTTTAGTCGTGAAAGTGAGGAAATTGGCTATGAAAATGCACGTTTAGGTGGGATAGCCTATCAGTTATCAAAACAACTTAAAGATGCGGGCTGTGAAGCAGGTATTCGGGAAACTGTACTAGGGCATATTCAAAGAGGAGGAACTCCTATTGCATTTGATCGGGTTTTGGCAACTCAATTTGGGGTGAAAGCCTTTGAGCTAGTTTTAGAGAAAAAATTTGGTGAAATGGTAGCTCTTAAAAATAACACCATTACATCAGTTCCACTTTTGGATGCCGTAAAAGACTATAATTTTGTTGATCCTGATTCATTTTTAGTTCAAACTGCTCGTGGAGTAGATATTTCTTTTGGGGATTAAATATAAAAAACTTCTTTTCTAGCATGAGCGAAACGGTGCTTAGGCTTGTGCTAGTTTTGCAAAAGTGTTTTATAATTAGTTGTGTACAGTTCTAAAATATTAGTAAAGAAAGAATGGACTTTTATTCATCAAGTATCTTTTATAAAAAAGCCTTTCTAAGTTTTTTAAGACTCAGAAAGGCTAATGAAACTCCTCTAAATCTTATTTTAATTCACACTGACCAACTCTATCTCAAATTCTAATGGGGTATAAGGCAAAACACTTTGATTGCCAGTAGTGCCGTAAGCAATAGAAGAAGGCATTATAAATTTACCCTTGCCACCTACATTCATCAAAAGCACTGATTCATAAAATCCTGTGATAAGTGTAGTAGTACTGAGTGCAAAGGTAGAACCGTTGAGACTTGATTGATCTATGATATTTCCTTCTAAATCACGAAGGGTATATTTTACAACTATAGAGCCATTAGGTACGGGTTCTATTCCATCTCCTTCTTGCTCTAAGACATACTCTAATCCTGATTGGGTTTGTGTGGTTGTTAGTTCTTTGGCAAGTATATAATCTCCAATCTGCTCTATCTCAGAGCGAATATCCTGTACTTCTATGTCATAGATGAGTACAGGGTTTGCACTACTTAGAAATATCTTTACTTTATCCCCTTTTTTAAATAACTCAAGCACATCTTCTATGTCTTTATTGAGAATATTAGCTCCAAAAGGAAGTTTCACGATTGGATCCTCAATAGTGGTAGATCCTCCACCCAAAGTCTCTCCCTCTACTTCTAAAGTTAGTTGATCACCTACTTCAGGGACTCTTGTCTCACCTGAAATACTAAGCACTACATAATAAACGCCCGAGGTGGTTCGCTGAGCAGTGAGGTTATTGGCATTGATATAATCTAATATCTGTTGGTTTCTTTCTTCAAGGGTAGGTTCTACATCTTTATTGAGACAGCTACTTAGGGATATGAGACATAATGCGATTAGAAAATAAATTACTTTTTTCATATTTTATATAATTTGATTTAAATCACAAAAATACACTAAATTTTTTTTAAAATCTCCTTGACCAAGTTTTCTAAACTCTCTTGCCAGCTTTGCTGTGGAATATTTTGAAGGGTTTGTTGTACTTTTTCTTGCAAATCTTCTTCTTTGATTTGTGCTTGGATGCGTGAACTAAAGGAAGAAAATTGCTTTTGAATCATTTCTTCTATGTTGAGTTTTTTGAAGATTTCTTGGCGAATTTGGGCTTTTATTTGGCTTTCTAGGCTGTTCTGTGCTTGTTTTTTTAAGAAACCTTCTTCGGGTAATACTTTTCCATTATCATACTGACTTACTTTCTGGTCTAGCCAAGTAATAAAAGTAGGGGTATCCATTGCATTGAGTTCTATCCTAAAAGATTTCAGCCATTCGCCCCACTCTGCCCAGCGTTCATAACCTTCAAAATGAGCAGGTTTGGGCTTCTCCCAGTCTCCATCAAAGTCTGCTACATACTGAGCAGCACTTTTAGTAGAGCGTCTTTCTAGGCTTTCTACTTCCAGACCCATCTCTAACCCTTGCCATGGTTCTAAGCCTAGATTAATAATTTTTACTTTTCGTTCGGGACGGGCTTTGGTAGCACCTTGCAGAGCTTGGTAAATCAAAGTACCTGATAAATCAGCATCGTGAATACAAAAAAACAATAATTCTTCTTCTGTTTCTGCCAAAAGGTCTATTACATCTCTAGCAGCTCTACTTGCAAAGCCTTTGGAGGTGAGCAAGGCACAATCATGCTTCTCACAAAATTGAGCATCTTTTAAGATTTCAAAAAAACCTTCTTTTTCAGAGTATAAGATTTTATTAAAATTATAAATAGGTCTTTGGTATTGCTCTACGCTTTTAGTGCCTAGTTTTATTTCTTGATGTGTATGTGGGTGCAAAAGTGTGCCTCGCTCATCACGATAAACGCCTGGCAAATCATCTCCTCCCGCAAATTCATAGTCAGTAATGATATTATTAAAATTGGCATATTTTAACTCTCTTCCTGTAGCTTGCATCACAAAAGGACGCAATACATAATATAACTGTCGCAATGAATAGCGATATTTCCCTTCTCCTGAGGCTTTAGCAATGGCTTGTGTAAGGTGGTCTAAGACTACTTGTTTTTGGGCAGGTTTGGCAATCCATTCTCCAGTTTCAATTGATTGCGTGGTGCTTTCCTGTCTTTTAAGTTGTTTGGCGGCTTTTTGCAAGCTCTCTCCTATTTCTGTACTTAATATGGATAAATCTGGTTCTTTGCCATTACTGACTATGGGCATATAAGGCGTGATGATATTGATCCAGAATTGAGCATTTTGTGGGATTTTAGGGATTTCAAGGGTTTGGCTCAGTCCACAGCCATAGATAGTCAAGCGTTTGTTATAGATGCTAATGTCCACATCTCCAGTAATAGGGGTTTTATTGACCAGAATTTGATTTCCTTCTGGGCTTGATTCTGAGCGTGCAAATACCTCTACAAGTGCAGGAATCTCTGCATTAAAATCTCCTTTGGAAGTCTTGAGTGTAAATTGAGTTATCTGTTTATAGTAAATCGGGAAATCTTCTAAAGCCCCTATTTCACCCAATCTTTTAGGGTTAATGGGTTTGACTTGTTGATGAAGTGCTGCCAGAATCCATGCTGCTTGCCGACGATTCATCTCTACACAGTTTATTTTTTTATCTTTCCATTCAGAAAACTGAGTGATAAAATCCTTTTCTATTTGCTGGGCTTTAGTTTTGGAGATTTTATCAAATAACCTTAAAAATTCTTCTAAAAGTAAATCAGAGGGAGTCGTCAGTAAAAGGCTGTAAAAACTATCTGAGTCATACCACTGAGGATAAGTGCCTTGTAAAAATGGTTGTCCTTGATTGACTTTGAGAGCTATATTTGCCCAAGACAATATATTTTCTCCAAAGAAATTATCAGGAATAATTACTTTTATCTCTGTGCCTTCTTCTTCATAGTTTCCTATATTTTCCCAAGCCGTAGAGCCGTCATCTTGTGGAATAAGCTTTAATCTTCGCCCTTTCGTAGCTACTTCTAATGTGCCGCTAGTGCAATAGACTGTGGCAGTAACTACTCTCAAACCATTTCCCAATGCACCTCTGCTAGGAAGTCTAAGCCGCTTAGAACTGGTCAAAGGACGATTCATAGAGAATAAACTGGCTATTTCGTCATTGCTCCCTCGGATGCCTTTACCCTTGTCTTTGATAATGATGGTATCTTCAAACTGCCCATTATTCTGATGTGAGATTTCTACTTCTGCATTAGTATCTAAGGCATTGTCCATTAATTCTTTAGCTACAAGCTTAGGAAGCTGATGGCGAGATACTCCAGCTTGCTGAGGAAGTGTATTTAGATTGGTGAAAAGTTGCCAATCTGCTTGTGTAAAGAATATATCAGACATTGTATGAAGGGTTAAGGCTTTCTAAGTTTTTGAAACTTGGAAAGTCTAAATTTTAAAGAAGTTAGAGATTTTCACAAAATTACTTATATAAAGGCATATTTGGGTGATTAATTTCATAGAGAAGATATTCTTCTAAATCTGGATAATCACCAAGTAGCAAGTTTTTAAATGTACCGACTTTATACATTCCTATTTTTTTCATGACGTGTTCAGAGGGTAAATTAATGACAGGAGTGATTGATTTAATATTTTTCAATTTTAGCACTTCAAACCCAAAATTCAAACAAGCTAAAGCTCCTTCTGTTGCATATCCCTTATTCCAATTACTTTGATGGAGTCGCCAGCATATATCAATACAAGGTGTGAAATCTGCTTTAAAATCTTTTTCTGACAAGCCAATGAAACCAATAAATTGTTCATCTTCCAACTTCTCCACTGCATAATAACAGAACCCATTCTTTTGAAATTGCTGTTGCATTTTTTTGATAAACTCCTGCGTCTGTTCAAGGCTAAGTGTATTTGGAAAAAACCTCATCACTTCTGCATCCTTATTGACTGCTTGCATCTTCTGTAGGTCTGTCTTTTGCCACTCTCTGAAACCTAGTCTTTCTGATTTAAAAATGTATTTTTTTCTGACATGTCTTTATTCCATCTAATTTTTACGGCAGATATTTTTTCATTCTCCAGACGAATCTCTGGCAATAGCTCAAAGCCATTTTTTAAGTAAAATTGAAGTGGTGAAATATAGGGTGTTTCATCGCTTTTCTTCAAAAGGTGATGATCTATTACCCATCCATTAAGTTCTTTTTCGTCTTTTTGGACTTGCTTGATCAAGTGAAGACCCATTCCTTTTTTTTGATAGGAAGCCTCTACAATGACAGCAAACCACTTTTCATTCTCTCTTACAAAGGTACTTAACCAAGCAATTATCTGCTCTTCATCTTTTATTAGATAATGCTTGACCTGATTTAATGTGGATAGGTATTGGTCAAAAGCCTCTAAATTGTCATATTTTAAAGAACTCGGATAAGCTTTGTTCCAAATAGTTACGATTTGCTCCTTCTGTATTTCTGATAGTGTCTCTACTTCTACAATGTTCATCTTCAGGATTCTATTTCATTGCTATTTATTGGAATAACATTGGTAAAATTATTTACGGAATGGTTTAGTTTGACTTGTATTGTGAAAATGAAAGGAAATAATATCTAGTAGGTTTCGGCTCATTTTGAAAAAAGGATATAAAAAAGCCTTTCCAAATGTTAAAAACTTGGAAAGGCTTATAATTTATTTAGCTAAATCATTCATTTTGAGGTTTTTACATTGGCAATATCGTTCAAGCGAAGAAGCTTAAACGAGGTAAATACTGATATAAGGGTCTTCACGAACCACTTGCTATTTCGGTTCGTGAAGACACGAACCAAGGATAAGTGAAGACACGAACCGAGGACAAGATATTTTTACAAATTCATCATCAGTAAGGAACAATAATTGAATAAAGTAACAAGTTAATTTAAGTAAATCAATCATTATCAGACTATTACAAATTAATAACTCATAATTTATAACTCATCTCTTACTAATTTATATCTCATCACTCACTTACCTACTTATCTTTTTCTGAAATTCTGCAAATTCTTTGGCAAAATAAGTCAATATCACGTCTGCACCTGCTCTTTTGATACTCATTAAAGTTTCAAACATAGCACTCTCACCATCGAGCCAGCCTTGCATGGCAGCCGCTTTTACCATTGCATATTCACCACTTACATTATAAGCAGCTATTGGCAAAGGAAAAGTTTCTTTGAGTGATTTGATGACATCTAGGTAAGGCAAAGCAGGCTTGACCATCAGAAAATCTGCTCCTTCTTCAAAGTCAAGTTGGGCTTCTAAGATAGCCTCTCTACTATTGGCAGGGTTCATTTGATAAGTTTTCTTATCGCCGAATTTAGGGGCAGAGTCTAAAGCATCTCTAAAAGGGCCATAAAATGCACTTGCATATTTGGCACTATAAGCCATAATAGATACCTCTGTAAAACCCGCATCATCTAATTCTCGGCGAATATGTCCTACACGTCCATCCATCATATCAGAGGGGGCGATGATGTCTGCACCAGCTTCTGCCTGTGCGAGGGCCATTTTGCCCAATATTTCAAGGGTTTCGTCATTGAGGATTTTGCCGTCTTCTACGATTCCGTCATGACCTGCCGAGCTATATGGATCCATTGCGACATCTGTAATCAGACAAATATCTGCAAACTGCTCCTTAATGGTGCGGATAGCGTTGAGGTAAAGGCTTTCTTCACGATAGCTTTCACTTGCATATTTATCTTTGAGATTTTCAGAGATATTAGGAAAAGGGGCAAAACTTTGAACTCCTAGCTCTACACATTCGGCAATCTCTTCGAGAAGTAAGTCAAGGCTATATCGATGGATACCAGGCATAGAGGCAATGGGTGTTTTTTGATTTTCGCCTTCTACAATAAATAAAGGAAAAATAAGGTCTTGAACGCCTACGTGGTTCTCAGCTATCATCTCACGGATAATAGGTGACTTACGATTGCGGCGAGGACGTTGCACTAGCATACTTCCAGGTTTAATCATTCTAAGATTGGGGATAAATGTAAATTTTTGAAGGTTCAATTTCGTAGATGATTTTTGATTTTCCAAATATTTTTGAGAAGATAAGCACATTCAAGCTCAAAAAGAGCAAATCCTGTGAAAAAGGCATCATTTGCTTATTCTTATTCGAAATATGTGCCATCTTTTTGTTTATTTGTTAATAGAGATTATTTTTCTGAAAAAATTCCATTGAAGCGAAGAGTGAGAAGCGAGAAGATTGAGAAGTGGGAATTTAGAAGTGAGAAGTAGAGAGCAGGAAGATTTCAACCCAATGACCAAAAAAATGACCAATGACCTAATGACTCAACAACCAATCTCATAATAACAAATAATCCAAACCTTCAACTCTCTTTTATTTTTAATATTTTCTTAAATTCTTTACATTCGCTCTTGAAATCAAAAATAATAAATTACTTAATTATGAATCATTCCATAGATACTGCCCACGAGGTTCGTTCGGGTGAAGAATTAAATACCCAAAACCTAGAAAAATTTTTACAAACTACCCTTGAAATGCCTAATGCTACTTTGACTGTAGAACAGTTTCCGAGTGGCTACTCTAACCTTACTTACCTTATCAAACTAGGTGATAAAGAAATGGTGCTTCGCCGTCCGCCTGTAGGTGCTGAGAATATCAGCAAAGGACACGATATGGGCAGAGAATACAAAGTGCTTTCTTTAGTAAATCCTGTCTATTCTAAAGCTCCTAAGCCTTTGGTTTATACAGAAGATAAAAGCATCATTGGAGCACCTTTTTATGTAATGGAGCGAGTTAGAGGAGTTATTTTAAGAGCAAATGACAAAATGGATTTTGATGAAAAAACCATGCGTCAGCTCAATGAAAACTTTATAGAAAACCTAGCCCATTTACATACAATAGACATCGAAGAAAGTGGCTTGATACAGATAGGTAAACCCGAAGGCTATCTCGAAAGACAAGTCCAAGGCTGGGCAAAAAGATGGCAAAATGCCAAAACCGAAGAAGTATCTGATATGGACAAAGCCATTGCTTGGCTGATTGAGAATATGCCCGAGAGCCCTAAGCCTACTTTCTTGCACAATGATTATAAATATGACAATATTATCTTAGATAGTGAAGACATCACTCAAGTCAAGGCTGTGCTAGACTGGGAAATGTCCACTGTGGGTGATCCCTTCACAGATTTGGGCATTGTACTGAGCTATACCTCTGAACCCAATGACCCTTCTTATCTGCGTAATTTTAGTATGCGACTTCCCAAAGGAGCCTTGTCAAGGGCTGAGTTAGTAGCACGCTATGAAGAGATTACACAGCAAAAAGTACCCAATCTGACCTATTATTACGCTTTTGGATTGTTCAAATTAGGGGTAGTAGTTCAGCAGATTTATTATCGATATCATCAAGGTTTTACTAAAGATAAGCGTTTTGCTCCTTTGATTGACCTTGCCAAAGACTGTGCCTTGATGTCTGCAAGGGTGATAGATGAAAATAAAGTAAGTGGATTTTAGGAGAGTGATGAATTATGAGTGATGAGTATTTTAGTAACTTATCACTCATCTCTTACTTAGTAAGTCCTTCAAAATAAAGCACTCATTTAGTTTGAGTAAAATTCTCATTATCAGATGATTACAAACTCATCTCTCATTAATTTACCTCAGGCAAAAACACTTCTGCCATCATACATCTTGCACTTCCTCCTCCATTACTTTCTATAGTATAGAGAGGCGAATGAACTAGTTTTACGTGTTTTTCAAGTCTTTCTATTTGCTCAGGATTGAGAGAAAGAAAAGCCTGTTCTGACATCACAAGGAGTTTTTCGCCTAGCTTATTTTCTATTGCAAGCATATTCCCAGCGAAGCTACCCATTTGCTCCAAGCTAATTTCTATCACTTCTTTTCCTGTTTTTTTGAGGGAGTCTAATACGTTTTCCCGTTCTGTCATTGACTTGATAGATTCGGCACAGATGACAGAGAAAGTATCTCCTATGCTCATCATTACATTGGTATGATAAATCTCTCTTCCTTCTGAATCTGTGGCAGTAAATGCCACTACTTCTACATCAAATCTTTTTACAAAATCACTGAGTACATCTTCGTGTGTGCGAGGTGAATAGCAGGCATAAACGATGCCATTGGGACGGTCAAAAATCATAGAGCCTGTACTTTCTAAAAATTTACCTTCTGACTCGTAGCCCGATAAATCGATGACTTCTTTTACTTCATACTCTGCTTTGAGTTTTTCTATTATGTCTATTCTTCTTTCGTGACGGCGGTTTTCGGCAAATATTGGAAACATAATCACCTTTCCATCTTCATGAAAAGAAACCCAATTATTAGGAAAAACAGCATCAGGCTTGTGTGGCTGAAGTGTATCTTCTATGACGGTTACATGAACTTGATGCTCACGCAGTTTAGCCACAAAATCATCAAACTCACTCAGAGCATCTGCTTGGGTGATTTTTGCAGGGATTTCCTTGGCTTCTGGATCTTGAAAAGCATTGTTTTTGGCTGTTTGTGTATTAAAATCAAACGCTGCTGGGCGAACCATCATAAGATGAGAGGTAACTTGTTTTGCCATGTTTTTATTTCTAAATTAAAGGTATATTAATAGGACGCAAAAGTAGTTAATCCATACTTAATTATGAATGCTTCTTTGCGAATTTCGCTAATCGCTGATGGTGGGTAAAAATTGGTGAAAACTATTCCGTTATTGATATTTAGAAATGACTGTTGAGAGGTTAATAAAAGGATGAGAGATAGTTTACAGTCATTTTGTTACTAACAACCCAAGTCCAAAGATTTGTAATTTATTCATTGATTAGATGATTCAAAAAAGTCATTGGTGGTGAAATGGCTAAATTAAAAATATATTCTAAAACGAAGATTTAGTAGCTATTTCTAAACACCAATGACTGAATAGTACGAAACAGAAAGCTATTTCCCCACTGCTTTGATAAAACTTTCAATCAATTTGAAGCCTTTGAAGCCCTTGTCTTTGTAGCATTGCAATATTTCTGTACTTTTCTGTGTAAGACTTTGTTGCAGAGCCTTGTTGCGTGCTTTTTTATCTATCAGCATCAGTTCAAGTTCGGCTACTTGAAAATTCTCCGAAAGATAAACCTGCATATTGGGTTGAATACAATCGCAAATCATACCATTTTTGACTGATTCGGGAACGGCATAATCTACCAATGCTTTGCCTACAAACGGGACAACACTGTTGGCATGATTGGTGATGAGGTCTTTGGTATCTTGGCAAGCAACCAAACTAACTTTTTCCACGAATTCGGCTTTTTTGTCTTGGCAAGCAAATAAAACAAAAAATATACTGAGTAAAATAAATTGATGCGTTTTCATAATACATCTATGGTTAGTTGTTTTAGTATACTATCTTTAGCTCTTATCTAATATTGGACTAATAAAATAATTTCTTCATAGCTTCTTTGCTTTTATTAGCCTCACTCTTCTCCTTTGTCAGAATTAGGATTCGTAAGATTAAAGGATAATAGAATTAATTTATCCAAATCGGAAATCCTAAAAATCCAAATTCAGACAGCATTCCTCCAACTTACCATTAAAAAGACCAAAACTCAAATCCAGAGCTTTGCGTTTCATCTCATTGATAGATGATTCAAAAAAGAAGATTTTATTTACTTCCTAAACAAACCTCTTTTGCAATAGATTTGAAGTTTATCAGAAGCTCTTTTGTCCCCTCTATCTTCACTTTCTTGCCAATCTAGGCAGGCTTGAGATTCATTTTTTAGCTCATATTGTACGTTTCCACGCTCATAATAAATCCAAGAAGTACGGTAGCCTAATAGAATGGCTTCATCCAAATCAGCGAGTGATTCTTTAAACCTACGTAGATTGATATGGCATAAACCCTTCAAATAGAGTGCTTTGGCTCTGTTTAAATCTGCTTTATTGTTAAGGCTGACAAGTTGCTCGGCATCTTTGAGTGCCTCTACAAATTCTCTACTCTTGATTCTGAGTTCTACTCTTGATTGCAATGCCTCATATACCTCTGGAAGCTCAAATCTACGAGTATCTATCAGTTGATTGAGGAGGCTAAGAGTTTCTAAAGAGCGATTATTGCCTTGTAATGTACGTGCTAATTGTGCCATTTTTTCTATCAATTTGAGGGGCATTTCATTGCCACAATATTCACGAATGACATCTGCTACGGTCTGATCACCTAAATCAGCCGCAAAATACCAATCTTCACAGATAGAACCTAGCTCGGCTTTTGTTAAAATTCGAGAGGAAGTATGAAGAGAATCCATTCTAGCCAAACCTCGCTTATGAAAAGCAAGAGCAAATCTCCTATCAATATTGACGGCTTGCGTATAATCTCCCACTATCTCAAAATAAGAGTAGGGTTTTTGGGTAGCATAGACATCTTTGATGGCTTCATACTTGGCTTCGGCACGCATAAAGAAAGCCAGTGGATTGTCTTTTTTAACGACTAACACACGGTCAAAATCCTCGATGGCTTCGGCATATTTACCTATCTTGATATAGGCAATCCCTCTATTGAGAAGAGATTGAATATCATTGTTATTGAGTTTGAGTGCTAATCCATAATCTTCAATGGCTAATTCATACCAATAGATTTTTGCTTTAGCAAAACCTCTCAAAGCATAAGCCGAAGCATTGGCAGGTTCTAATGAAATTGCAAAGGTATAGTTTCGAATAGCTTCTTGATGATTTCCTTGTTGGTCAAGCAGTTGAGCCCTTTGAAGATAATCACTTGCAGTCTGTGCTGAGAGAGCGGGCAGGCTGATAAAGTAATAGAAAAAAACTATTATCAAAAAATAAGTGTGTTTCATAAGTTGTCTATGTATTAAGTAAGATATGAGTTATAAATTATGAGTTTGTAGTAATCTGATAATGAGTTTTTACATACACTACATCGTATGATTACTGTGGTACGATTACTAGAATCTTTTTATCATTTTACTCTCCTCCACCCGTGTCTGTTTTTCCTTCTTCTCCACAGTATTTATTGAGGTATTCATTCACATAGCTATTGCCTAGGTCTTTGGCTTTGTTCCAGTCTTTACAGGCTTTGGTGTTGTTTTTTAACTTATGATGAGTGTTTCCTCGCCAGCAATAAGACTCTGCATCTTGGTCATTGGCGGTGATTGCCTTATCAAAATCAATAATGGCTTCTTGATATTTTTCTAAATGATATTTTGAGATACCTATGTTAAAGTAAGCGTCTGTAAGCTGTGGGTCGATATTAAGTGCCTTGCCACAGTCATTAATTGCCCCTTCATAGTCTTTCAAATCATATTTGATATTCCCTCTATGATAGTATGCATCCGCATTTTGAGGCTCAGCATCGATGGCTTTGTCATAATATTTAAGTGCCAATCGGTAATTGCCTTCTTGTGCTTTTTGGTAGGCAATATCCATATAGCTTTTATTCTGTCGTGTCGCAGTGCCACAACTAGCAAGAAATAATATAAAAATGATGAGATATGTTGTTTTCATGTTTTCTTGCATTTCATTTAATTGCCTTAAATATATCAAGAATTATGCGAAAGCTATCTTTCTTGGTCTATAAAATAATGGCTACCTCAAAATCTACTATTCCATTTTGTCTGGTAAAAACCTTTTCATAAAAAATATCATAAAGATTAAAGCTGACACAGCCAAGCCAGCAGACACGAAAAAAGGATATCCTAGACGTGATGAATCATTGTTATAAATCCAGCCAGCAGACAAGGCTCCTAAACCAATCCCTACTTCTAAGGCTATATACATCGTAGCCAAGGCTCTTCCTCTATATTTATCTCGACTTAAATCTATAGTCCAAGCAAACAAGGTAGGGGAAGACATCCCTGCAGCTATTCCAAAAATAGAGGCTGCCATCAAAAAATGAAAAATACTTGAAGCAAATCCTAGATAAACTAAAGAAATAATAAGCATTACCAAAGCCCACTTCATCACTATCTCTCGCCCAAAACGGTCAGAAACTTTACCTGCAAAAAATCGGGTAGCCAGAGAGGCTATGGTATAAGTACTAAAAAAAATCCCCTTATTATGTAAGCCTAAATGCACACTAAAGTCAGGTACGATTGTAAGGACTGCCCCAAAGGCAAAGATGGTCAGAAACATAATCAATGAAGGCATTAAGACTCTTTTTTCTATAATCTCATGCCAGCCTACTTTCAAGAATTTAAGATGAAAAGGTTGCCTGTTTTCAAGGGTTTCGGGAAGACGCAATAGTAAAATCATAGAACACATCGCAAAGCCAGAAGCACAATAAAACATCACAGTAGTAGAAAAACTATTGGCTAATTCGCTCCCAAGTGCAGGGCCAAAAGCTGTACCAATGTTGCTAATCAAACCTAAAATCCCCATAGCTTCTCCTCTTCTACTCATAGGTACGATATCAGCTACATAGGCCGAAGTGCCTGTGGGTGTGAAGCCTGTAGAAAAACCATGCAAAAAACGTAAGAGCAAAAATCCACTTACTGTCAGCACTACTGGGTAAAATAAACCTGCCAAAAAAGACACAAAAATACCAAAGAATATTACTGGAGTTCGCCCGATTGTATCAGCTAGTTTACCACTAAAAGGGCGTGAAAATGCAGCCGCAAGTGTAAATAAGAAGATAATATAACCTTTATAATCAGCACCACCTAAACTGGTCAGGTAATCTGGTAACTCAGGTAAAATCATCCCAAAACTTGCAAAAAAAAGGAAAGAACTAGTGCATAACAATAAAAAAGAGGGGGTATAAATACGCTCTTGAGTAAGCATCATGGTGTTGGTTTAGACGGCAATGATATTTTTTTGCTTGAGATAGAAATACACTAAGATTGATTTTAGAATATTTCTTGAAATGATGCTCTGCTGTATGGATATCAGTGGCTTAAAAATTCTTTGCTTTGAAATAAAATTAGAAACGAAACCAATTTGATTGATTTCGTTTCTAAATATGAAAATGAATACATTCTATAATGTGAGACTATTTTTTTATGGTATTCATCTTCTGAATATCAAAACATCCTTTTTATGAATATTTCTTATTTTTTGGTTTTGCGAGTACGCTTAGCAGGTGCTACTTCTTCTACTTCCTCAATGATGTCTTCTACACCTGCGAAAACACGTCCGCAATGTTCACAAACAATGATTTTCTTTTTCTCACGAATTTCTGCTTGTCTTTGAGGTGGCACTATTGCAAAACAACCTCCACAAGCATCTCTTATTACCTCTACTACGGCTAATCCATTGATGGCATTGGAGCGAATCTTATTATAAGAACGCAAAAGACGCTCTTCTATATGTTTTGATTGCTTCTCTCTGTCTTTCTTAAGTTTATCCTCATCACCTTGGCTTTCTTGCATAAGATTGTCAAGCTCTTTTTGCTTGTTGGCAAGGTCTTTTTTACGGTCGTCTAGAGTAGCTTTGGTTTCAGAAATCTCTTCATTTTTTTTGATAATCTTTTCGTTAGCTTCTCTGATTTTTTTATCCGCTAACTGAATTTCAAGCTCTTCAGACTCTACTTCTTTCAAAATAGCTTCATACTCACGGTTGTTGCGTACATTTTTTTGCTGTTCATTGTATTTGATAATGAGCTTATCAGCATCCTTTTTACGCTGTTTTCTTCCGTCTATTTCTTCATTGAGTGCTTTGATTTCGTCATCAAATTTTTGAATACGGGTTTGATAACCTACAATTTCGTCCTCCAAATCACTCACCTCTTCTGGCAGATCTCCCTTGATTTTTTTAATTTCATCTAATTGAGAATCTATACCTTGTAATTTTAGGAGGGCTTCTAATTTTTGGGCTACGCTACGTTCCATTGATTTTTGGGAATTTGAATAAATTGAATTATTTTAACTTGCAATTATCGTAAATTTTTGGGGATTTCTTACAATTTTTGGATTTTTCTCATCAATAAACTTAATTTTGCAGTTTTTTAATGAACTTCACTTCCATATCAATAAAAAAATGTAAACTGTTTTGTTTAACCTTAAAGGATATTCTACAATGATATGATAGGAGAAAATGTTCCGCTTTTAAAGGAAAAAAACTTTTTAGATTATGTATAAGTTTTATATTTGTAATATAAAATCAAATAATTACAATGGATATCGGTAAAAAATTAATCCCAATAAATCAAAAAAACTCCATTAAAGAAGCTGTAATTAGACTTTTCTTGGCTCAAGATATTATAAAACCAGAAGACTTTAAGGAGTTAATAAAAACTAACTTTAAGAGTCTATTCACAGAATTTAATTCAATTAATAGTTTTAAACTAGCTTTTGAAAATACGGGAGGAAATATCGAACATAGACAGCACGAAGAAAAAAATACGGGATTTCAATTTATAGGATTTGATGAAGAAGGGAGTTTGAAAAAAGTTCTACAAGCTCATAATGGAGGTCATGATAAAACACTAACCTCTATTTCTTTTCATTTGCTTAAATATGAAAGGTGGAAACCTTTTGTGAACGAATTTTATCAGCTTATTCAATCATTAAATGATTTTAGAAGCAATATATACATCAATGCTTTCGGACTACAATACACAGATGACTTCAATTGGATAGGAGAAAATATACCATTAGATAAAATATTCTCTAAAAATTCAGAAATAATCCCTGAGAGATTTTTCAAAAGTGATGATAATTTACTTATACTTGTGAATAATGATAAAGGATATTTTGATAGAATAGAGATTAGAGTAGAGCCTGAACCTATCATCCTTGAAAATAACCAAAAAATACCTTCTATCAGAATTATACATAATATAACCCAACCTTTAGATTTAATCAGTCTCGATGAGTTTATTGGTAAAGGAAAATATAAAAGTAAATTAGATAAAATACACGAGCAAAATAAGAAATTACTAAAAGATATATTACAACCTCAAGTAGCTGAGTTAATAGGACTAAAATAGCAAAACTATGAGTAAAAAAAGCAACCAAATATCAAATGTCATAAAAAATAATAACAGTAGAAGTTATGAAAATTTCACGCCTCTACATTGGCAGGAAAGTACAACAAATAATATAGGATTTAAGACTTACCAAAACAATACCTTGTCTAAATCTAGTTACTCAATTGATAAAGAGGGTACTTATCTTCAAAGAATTCATAATTTTTTGCAAGAAGATTTGAACTTGATTGAAAATTTTAAAGATAATTGGGATGGTGAAGGTTCATTGAAAATATCTGAAAAAGTAATACAGAACACCAGAGAAATTCTTAAGAATTTTAAAAGCCTTATTCCAGATGATGAAAAACTTGTTTCTCTAATTCCAAGTCCCTATGGCACTATTTCTATTGACCTGTCTAACAGACAAGGTGATGAAATTTCAATAGAGGTTGGAAAAACGAAATTTGCCTACTTTACTGAATATGTTAAGGGAGATAATGTTTTAGAAAATGACATTCAGCTTAATCAACATATTTTAAAAATCAAATCACTTCTTGAAAAACTCTATAGAAAATAAAGAAATACCAAGATTTGTGGATAATAGTGAAATTTTGGTAAGAGGTTTTTTTTATTTCATTCACTACGACCAGAGAAAGAATAGATTGAAAGAATCTTTATTTCTTCCTAGAATTAGCAAAGGAATGCTAGATGTTTCTACATTAAGATTAGAATATACAAATGCAGATTTTTGTAAAAACCACAGCTCAAGCATCCACATGGGCGAAGGACAAGAATATAAAGGTTTAGCATTGATTCAAGTTGGCTTTATTAGAAAAAGTGGAATTAAACAATTAGTTGGAAAAAAAATAGATGTAAAAGGAACTCCTCTTGATGAAAAACAAGAAGTAATCCTTGAAAGTATAAAGTCATATATTGATGATAAGGGATTACCAATGCACGCAGATATTATCTATGAAATGAAAATAATAGAAGGAGAACCTATCCCACAAGATGTCAAAAAATTAGCAAAATTCTTCGCAAAACATTCTGAAGTATTCTTAGACCCAGATACGGAAAGCCAAGACTGGACAGGGAAACCA
>JBBRUH010000035.1:0-19254 GCA_038248005.1 Cytophagales bacterium
AAAATACCTGCTCCATAGATACGTAGCCCTGCCTCTTCTTGAATCAATCCAAACTCTACGGTGTACCAATACAGACGTGCTACGGCTTCAATCGCTACCTCACTGTCTATGTATTTGAGGGCTATATTGCTTAGGTTTTTAAGAAAATCACAGAGAGCTTGATTGGTGAGCAAAGGAACATGCCCGAATACATCATGAAACATATCAGGCTCTTCTAAATAGTTAAGTTGCTCCATAGTGCGTAGCCAAGTAGTAGCACAAAAATTTCCCCCACGCATTAGTCCAAAAAAATCTTTGTTGGGGAGCAAGCCTGGTACTACATGCACCTGCCAGTTGGTATGTTGCTTTAAGATTTTATTGACTTCATCAAACACAGGAATCTTATCTGCCACAAAATTCACAGTCTTGATTCCATCTAGGTATTCTTGAGTAGCCTTGTCTGGTAAGTTTGCCATTTGTCGCTCGTACAAGATTTTCCATACCTCAAAATCTTCTGGGGTATATTTATCATATTCTTGCTTTAGTACTAGACTTGTATCATAGATATAATAACCATTTTCGTTGCGTGTAACGCCTATCTTATCAAGGTTTTGTTCCATAAAAAAACAATTTAAAGGTGTTATAAAATAAAAAAACCTCATTCAATCGGATGAATCAGGTAAATAAGTTTTTATATTAAAAATTAATCAAATACTCTCTCCTGCTTCATTTTTGGTGATGAAGATAACAATAACAATTTAGAGGGCTGTATGTGTATATTAAGCTATTCATAGTACACAAATATATATAATATATTGTCTAAACCAAGATTTTGTTCCATTATTTTCAAGATAATATTTTGTTATTTAACTGTTATAAGTACTAATTTCTTAAAAATGTTTTCAAAGGTATTTACTTCTTACAAATCCGAACCAAGACAGAGCGATTTGTAAAACGTATTCTTGTGCAGTAATTTATAATGTAACTAATATAAAATTGTTGTTTTTACAGAAAAACCCTCAGTACTTTGTGCTGAGGCTTTTTTGTTGTGGTGTGATTATCTGACCAAGGCAGGGCAAGGATGCTACAGTGGGGAGGGAATAATTAGATTTTGAATGACGGATAGCCTAGGGAAGATATTGGTTATAAGTTGCTTGGTTATTAGGACACAATTAGCTGATAATAAGTATCTTACCAAAAATAAATTATTACTTTTGCGTTCCAAGGTGTTGGGAAGTTCTACACAATCATAAATCCTTAATAAACGATTGATTTAGAGAGTAAAGATAGAAGATTACTTGTTTTTTATTTTATTTAGTTCTTCTAATTCTGCTTCTTTTTCTGTGAGTTGTTCTTTAAGTTGAATGATTTGAGCCTTGTATTTTTGGGTTGCTTTTTTGAGAATATTTGCGTTAAACTCTAATTTTTTTTCTTGGAGTTTGAGATTTTTTTCTGCTTCTTTGGTTTTTTCCATTTGTTTTCTGAGAATATCTTGATTGGTAGCTAATTCTTGATTTTGAATAGCTAAGGTATGCTGTTGTTTCTCCATTTCTTCTTGTGTAGCTTGGAGTTCTTCCATATTTTGCCTCATTTCTTCTTCTTGGGCTGCTATCTCAGTATTTTTTTCTTTTAGCTCCGAACTCAGCTTACGAGATTTATCCAATGCCTTTTGTAAGATTCGCTCACTTGCTTCCATTTTCTGGTTTTGAAGCTCAAGTTCTTGCTGCTTACGAGACATTTTCTCTTGGGTAGTTTGGAGTTCTTCCATGTTTTGCCTCATTTCCTCTTCTTGTACTCTGAGTTCTTCTTCTTGTTCTCGGCTATTTTTTAGAAGATGTTGGGTTTGTTCATTGCTTATAGTAGTGATGAGAGTGATGGCAAGACTTTCTGCTATTTCTTCTAAAAAGTCAATTTGATATTGTGAAAATGGAGTGAGAGAGGCAATCTCTAAAACGCCTATAACTTCTTCATTGCGACGTAAGGGTGTGATTAAGATAGTCTTAGGAATTACTTCTCCTAACCCAGAGCTTATTTTTAGATAATCATCAGGTATTTCTTTTAAGTGGATGGTATTGCCATTCGTGTAAGCTTGTCCTATCAAACCTTCTGCATGGTCTTTTGTTACTTTAATTTGTTTTTGTAAATATTTTTTACGGTTATAGGCATAGCAAGTAACCATATTTAGATAAGTTTCTTCCTCATTTTGAATTTCTGCTATAAATATTCCACCTTGAGTAGCACCTAAATAGTCTATTAATTTTGATAAAACTTCACTAGAAAGAGTATTAATATCTTGATTATACTCTCTCATAGTTTCAGAAAGAAGAGCAGCACCTTCTCTTGCCCAGTTTCTTTGCTGTTCTTCATCATCCATTTTTTGTAAGCCTACTTGCATATTTTTTAATGCTTGAGCAAGTCTATCAGTCTGAGTATGTTCGGGGTCATCACTTAGCTGATATTGAGCTTGAAGATTACCTTCTTCTATAGCTTTGATAAACTCAGTAGCCTGCTCTATATTATCAGCAAGGCGATTGATTGTTTTGGCTATATTCCCAAAATTTACTTGTTTTTGAATTGGAATCCTGTGTTTTAATTCACCTCTCCGTATCTGCGTAGCATTTTTTGATACGTTTTTGAGAGGACTTAGAAATTCTATATGAGCTAATCTATACACCAATGTGTATAGAATAATTAATCCAGAAAAAGCAATTTCATCTCCCCAAAATGTATCATTTTGTAACAAGGGATAAAGAGTAAGAGTAGAGATGCTTAAAAACAGATATGTTAGTAAGGTTTTTTGTCGTATCGCCAAAACAGACTTTTTAAAATTATAAATAAATATATATGATTTAGCAAATATATTGCTAAACCATACAAAGGCAAGATATAAGTAACTTTGGATAACGAATTTTTATGACTTCACTATCCCTCGTACCAGTTCTCCATATTTTTTTCTTTGCTATGCAAGTCATCAAACTCTAAGAACTCTTCCCAAAAAGGAGTTTGTGGAACACTCGCTACACAAATCATAGGGACTTTACGAATTGGATGCTCAAAATATATTTTACGTGCATGAAGATTAATATCTCCCTCTGGATTAGTCTTAGGATAGCCATATTTGACATCTCCACGGATAGGGCAGCCCATGGAAGCTAACTGCACTCTAATCTGGTGTGGACGACCCGTAATTGGATTGACCTCCAATAGCCAGAGTTCGTTTACTTTGCCCAATGCACGGTATTTAAGTTCAGCTTTTTGTCCTTCGGGGTGAGCATAATCATAGGCAGTTACTTTATTTTTAGCATTGTCTTTAACGAGCCAATGTGTGAGTTTTCCTTGCTGCTCTGGTGGTTTTCGGCGAACGATTGCCCAATAAGTCTTCTGAATATCACGTGACCTAAAGAGTTCATTCATACGCTCTAGTGCTTTGGAAGTGCGAGCCAAAATCACCAAACCACTCACAGGACGGTCTATCCTATGTGGAAGCCCTAAATAGACTTCTCCTGGCTTATCATATTTTTCTTTGATATACTCTTTGGCATAATCAGACAAACTCAAATCTTTTGTCTTGTCGCCTTGCACCAACAAACCACTTACTTTATTGACAATCAAAAGGTGATTATCTTCATAAATTACATCAAAAGGTTTTTCCATATTTTGACTTAACGAAATTGTATTTAGGTGAAGTTATCACTAGATAGACCTCAATATTTACCAGAAAATTATTATTTAGCAACAATATCAGAATAATTATCTGATTTGTTTTGTATAAAGCATTCATTGTCAGATTATTAAAAACTAATAACTGATTTCTTATTTAGAATCTAAATTCCATTCATTGAGTTCTCTCAATAAGTAATGAGCTGTCAAATCACACTGACAAGGCACTACGGAAACGTAATTATTTTTTAATGCCCACTCGTCTGTATCTTCTCCATGGTCTTGGTTTACAAATTTGCCAGTAAGCCAAAAATATCTTCTGCCATAAGGGTCTTCTCGCTCATCAAACTCCTCTCCCCAGTGTCCGAGAGTCTGTCTGCAAACACGAATTCCTTTGATAGGTTCTCCATTATTAGCAGGGATATTGACATTAAGAGCTACACCTTTGGGAATACCATGTTTCAATACATTTTCTGCAATCAACTTTACAAAAGGCCTTACATGCGACATATCTGCCTGATGCCCATAGTCACAAAGTGAAAAACCAATGGATGGAATACCCTCAATAGCACCTTCCATGGCTGCTGACATTGTGCCAGAGTAAATCACACTGATAGAGGAGTTACTGCCATGATTAATACCACTAACCACCAAGTCGGGTTTTTTATCTTTGAAGATATAATGCTTGGCTAGCTTGATACAGTCTGCAGGTGTTCCTGAGCATTCATACGCTTTTATACCTTCAAAAATATCATTTTCATCTAGTCTGAGTGCATTGCCAACGGTGATGGCATGCCCCATTCCTGACTGAGGGCTATCGGGTGCTACCACCACTACTTCGCCTATTTCTTGCATTATATTTATCAAGTTGCGAATGCCTGGTGCAGTGATGCCATCATCATTGGCTACTAGAATAACAGGTTTGGAAGAACTCATATATTTTTATTTTTTTTTGGAATTGAAATAATCTATTATATTTGCCATATCTTGTTTACTTTCAAAATTAACCCTATTTTCTTTAATATATAGTTTTATATCTCTTTCTCTATCTCTCAAAAGATAGAGAAGACCTTTTTTACTGCCGTTGAATGGTACTATTTTACCACTTTTATATAAGAAATAAAAATCATGTTTAAGTACATTTCGTCTCATCGGGATACCAGGGTTCATGGCATAAGGGTTATTATTTACAAAGGTCTGTACTACCATAGATTCCCTACAAAGCAATGTGATAGGGTCTCCCTGAAGTATTAATTCAAAATAAGTAGGGGTAGGATAATTGGAAACTTTGGGAAATGGAAGTGCATAGTAATAGCGTTCTCTCTGTTCAAATCTATCAAGGAAATAAAAAGCAAGTGCATTACGAGCAGTGAGGGTCTTTAAACCTGTAGGAGTTTCTATCTGCACTACTTCCTCTTGCAGGCTAAATTTAAGTGTGCCTGCAAGTGTATCTCCTTCTTCTAAAAACACTTTTCCTGAGTGCCAGTAGTTTTCAGCAAACCCTTGAGCAGAGGCTTCATTTTTAGAAACAAAACAAAAAGTAACTGCGATTATTGCAAAATGATAATATTTCATATTCATATTTCAGTTTCAAATAACAGTAACACTTTTTGCTTTAACTGCTATCCTTCGTTAATTCAATCTCTCAATCCTTCAATTCTTCAAAATAGTATGACCCATTTTATCTCTTTTGGTAGTCAGGTATTTCTCATTATGAGGGTTAGGAAATACTTCAATAGATACCGTATCCACGATTTCTAATCCGTACCCTATCAAGCCAGCTCTCTTTTTTGGGTTATTAGAGATAAGTTTTATCTTAGTAACGCCCAAATCACGTAAAATCTGTGCTCCTACTCCATAATCTCTTTCATCCATCTTAAAACCTAGTTCTAAGTTGGCTTCTACTGTGTCTCTGCCTTGTTCTTGAAGTTTATAAGCTTTTAGCTTATTGAGTAACCCTATTCCTCTTCCTTCTTGGTTCATATACAATACAATACCTTTTCCTTCTTTCTCTACCATTTCTAGTGCTTTATGAAGTTGTTCTCCACAATCACAGCGGCAAGAACCAAAGACATCTCCAGTTATACAAGAAGAGTGTACTCTTACCATTACAGGTTCATCTTTTTCCCAAGTTCCTTTGACGAGGGCAAGGTGCATCTCATCTGTATTGAGTTGGCGATAAGCCACCATATCAAAATCACCATAAGAAGTAGGCATTTCTACCCCTATTTCTCGCTTGATGAGGGATTCGTGTTTTAAGCGATAAGCAATCAAATCTTCGATGCTTACTAGTTTTAAGTTGAATTTATCAGCTACTATACGCAAATCTGGCAGGCGTGCCATAGTGCCATCTTCATTCAAAATCTCAACCAACACACCTACAGGAGAAAGACCTGCTAATCTAGAAAAATCTACGGCTGCCTCGGTATGTCCAGTACGTCTCAAAACACCTCCTTTGCGGGCTTTGAGAGGGAATATATGACCAGGGCGACCTAGTTCGTCAGGGTTTGTATTGGCATCAGCAAGTGCTTTAATAGTTTTGGCTCTATCATGGACAGAGATACCAGTAGTGCATCCATAACCTAATAAATCTACAGATACTGTAAAAGGAGTGGCATGTGTTGCTGTATTTTTCCCTACCATCAGGTCAAGGTTAAGCTCTTGGCAACGCTCTTCGGTCATGGGTGTACAGATAAGTCCTCGTCCTTCTTTTGCCATAAAATTGACAATTTCGGGAGTAATGCACTCAGCAGCACATATAAAATCCCCTTCGTTTTCACGGTTTTCATCATCTACTACGATGATTACTTCACCCTTGCGGATGGCTTCTATTGCGTCTTCTATGGGGTCAAGTATTATGGGTTTATCAGTCATATTAAAAAAATAAATAGGTATAATTAAGTAATATTGCTCTTATTTTACTAAAGCAAAGGAACATATAAAATGTTAAAGGAAAAATCGGAAAATTGATAAAGTATTGGTTTATTGGTCATTAAGTTTAGGTGATTGGTCATTTTTTTTGGTCATTAGTCATTGAGTGATTGGGTTATTGGGTCATTAGTTTTTCACCGTTTAATCCGTTGCTAAATCAATCCTCAATCCTCACCCTTCAACCCTTCGTCAAATCAAAGATTCAAGAACCTTTTCTAAAGTATAGTTCCTCTATTTTTTTGGTGGTGTAGTATTGGGCAAAGTTAATAATTTGCTCAGAAGTACCTAAGACTATCATTACATCTCCTTCGGTGATTTTGGTTTGTGGGGTAGGGTTAATCAAAAAGCCTTCATCAGCATCCTTAAAACCCATAATATAAGCTCCTGTGATATTTCTGATTCCTAAATCTAAGATACTCTGATTTCTAAAATGTTCTCTAAAATCATCATAGCAAAACTCTTCTAATTTAAGCTTACCCGTGCCACTAATCATATCCAAAAACTCTACCACCTCTGGGCGAGTTACGAGATTTGCCATATACATTCCTCCTATGAGATCAGGACGTACAAGCCTATCTGCACCAGCTCTTAAAAGCTTGCTTTCAGCAGTAGCTTCATTGGCTCTTGCTATGATTTTGATGCTAGGGTTAAGCTGACGAGCGGTCAGCGTCACGAATACATTGTCAGCATCATAAGGAAGGGTAGTAATCAGTGCAGAGGCACGCTCTACACCTGCCATTTTTAAGATTTCGTCTTGAGTGGCATCTCCTTCTATATAGGCTATATTAGGGTTTCTGTCAAATTCGTTAGAGTTTTCTTTTAATAAAGAAAGATTCTTATCAATAATGACAAAAGAAATCTTTTCTTTAAAAAACTCTTCACAGGTTTTTTGTCCGTTCTTACCAAAACCACAAATAATCACATGACGGTTTAATCTTTTCACTTTACGATTACTGATATAATGACTAAAAACTTCTCTAAGCTCTCCTTCTAAGATATAACTTGTGAGTACAGAGGCAAATAAGGCAAAAACGGCCAAATTAATGATAATAAAAAAAGCTGTGAATAATTTCCCTTCATCTGAGAGTGGATGCACTTCTGAGAAGCCTACCGTACCGATGGTGATGATGGTCATATAAAAAGCATCACCTAAGTTCCAGCCCTCTATAATCATGTAACCACCTATCCCTAGACTAATACTCAAGAATAATATACCTACTGCCCAGAATAATTTTGATAATCGTTCATCAAAATAAGTTTGAAAAAAAAAGGGAGTATTAAATTGCTTTTTGATATCCATTCTTTGGAAAAATCAAAAACCTGCTTTTATGAAAGGCAGGTTTTGTGTGGTGTATATTTTGAACAAATATAAGGATATATTTTTATCTACAAAATATACTGGCTCAGATCTTTATTTTTTACCAAGTCATGCAGATACTCATCTACGGTCTCTTTGGTGATAACTATCTGTGCATTAGCCCCAATGATATCTGGCACTTCAAACAAAAATTTATTAAGTAAATGACTCATTACTGTATGAAGACGGCGTGCACCTATATTTTCAATTTCAGAATTAACCTGAAATGCAATCTCAGCAATACGCTCTAAGGCTTCATCATGAAAACTCAAAACTACTTCTTCTGACATAAGAAGGGCTTCGTATTGTTTGGTAAGAGCATTCTTAGGTTCTTTCAAGATTTGATAAAAATCATCTTTGGTAAGGCTATTAAGCTCTACTCTGATAGGAAATCTACCTTGAAGCTCAGGAATTAAATCAGAAGGTTTGGCTACATGAAAAGCACCCGCAGCAATAAATAAGACGTGATCTGTCTTCACTACACCATATTTGGTATTGACCGAGCTACCTTCTACTATAGGCAGCAAATCACGCTGTACGCCTTCACGGCTTACATCAGGACCACCACTGCCAGCACCTGAGCGATTTGCTATCTTGTCTATTTCATCTATAAAAATAATCCCAGAGTTTTCAGCTTTGCGAAGAGCTTCTTCTTTGACCTCATCCATATCTATGAGTTTTGAAGTCTCTTCTTCTAGCAAAATTTTACGTGCTTCGGCGATGGTTACTTTGCGTTTTTTATCCTTTTTGGGGAGCATGCCACTAATCATCTCTTGGATGTTAATCATTGCCATCTCATCCATACCAGGCCCTACCATGCCTACATTGGCACTTGAGCCTTGATGCACACTAATTTCTATTTTTCGGTCATCCATTTCACCATTTCTGATTTTTTCACGAAAACGCTCACGTGTTTTCTCATTAATCTCTTGGTCTTCGCTGTTGCTATTATTTTCTATAGAAAAACCAGTGAAAGAAGAAGTACTTGTATTTCTTTTTTCTTTGACAGGTGGAATCAATATATCTAAAATAATATCTTCTACTACTTGAGAAGCTTTTTCTTGCACTTCTTCTTTTTTGGAAGCTTTGACCATATTGACAGATTGCTCCACAAGGTCTCGCACCATACTTTCTACATCTCGCCCTACATAGCCCACTTCTGTAAACTTAGAAGCTTCTACTTTGGTGAAGGGAGCATGTGCAATTTTAGCCAATCGACGTGCTATCTCAGTTTTACCCACACCAGTAGCACCTATCAAAAGAATATTATTAGGTACTATCTCGTTTTGCATGTCTTCGGCGGCATTCATGCGTCTCCAGCGGTTGCGGAGTGCAATCGCTACATTACGTTTGGCATCTTTTTGTCCGATGATATATTTATCAAGTTCAGCTACAATTTGCTGAGGAGTCAAGGCATTTTTATCTTCTATCATGTATCTACTTTACTAAAGCAATGAATAAATGTTGAATAATTTATGATTTAATTCTAAATCTCGTGAACCAATTATCTACAAATATACTATTTTGTAATGACATTATCATTCAAAAAGAAGTGAGTAAACAATCAAATAATCAACTATTAAACAGAAAAAAGGCTTAAATGTTAATCTTCTGTGCTAAATTTAGAATGAAGGGGTAAAAATAGAAGGTTGAAATCTTAAAAAAACAGCTTTTTATATTTTGTATATTTGTTTGTTTGTCAAACGCACAACGTATTTGATAACAGAAAAACCTACATAAAGCACTACCAGTGCCAAAAGGACTCTTGGTACGTAAAGTGCTAAACCTACATAGATACTCTCGAAGAATTGTTTCATCATTGTTTTATGTTTAATAAATAATTTGTTTGTGCAAAAAAATCACAAAAAAGAGAAGCCCTAAATATAAGTAAGAGATGAGCTATAAATGATGGATTATTAGTTTATAAGTATTTTACAATGAGGACTTTACTAAAATAAATTAATGCTTTATTTTGAAAAGCCTTTCAAACTTTTATTTGCTTGAAAGGCTCTATTGTAGAAAATAAAGATTTTATAATCTCTAACTCAACCCCTCAATGTATCCATTTATGACATCTATTTGCAAGGCTTGCGGTTCTTTGGGCAAGCCAGGCATACGCATAATCGCACCCGAAACTGCTACAATGAATCCTGCACCACTATTGATGACCAAATCTTCTATATGAATCACAAAATCAGTAGCAACTCCTAGCTTAGTGGCATCATCAGAAAAAGAATATTGCGTCTTGGCTATACATATAGGAAAATCAGAAAAGCCTAACTTATTGATTTTGGCAAGCATTTTATTTGCCTTTTCAGAAAAAGATACTTCTTTAGCTCCGTAAATCTTTTGAGCTACTTTTCTGATTTTGGTAGCAGTATCATCTTGATTTTCATAACTAAAAGTGATTGCTTTAGAAGGATTTTCATTACAAGTAGCTACTACGGCTTCTGCCAAGGCTTTTGCTCCTTCGCCTCCCTCCAAAAATCCATTGTTAATAGCAAAACGAACTTCTTGTTTTGCACAGAATCCTTTGAGATACTCTATTTCTTCTTCATTATCAAAGTGATACTGATTAAAAGCCACGATGACAGATTGCCCAAAGCCTTGCATATTCTGGATGTGTTTGGCTAGATTGAGTAGTCCTTTTTGAAACCCTTCCATATTTGGTTTTTTGATATCAGCTTCTGCCACGCCTCCGTGTAGCTTAAGTGCCTGCGAAGTGGCTACGATGACAGTGGCTTTGGGCTGAAGTGAAGCCATGCGGCATTTAATGTTCATGAATTTCTCAGCTCCCAAGTCTGCTCCGAAACCTGCTTCGGTTACTACATAATCTGCAAAAGTCATTGCCATCTTGGTAGCCAAGACAGAGTTACACCCGTGGGCGATGTTTGCAAAAGGCCCTCCGTGAATCATAGAAGGTGTATTTTCGGTAGTCTGGACTAGATTAGGCTGAATGGCATCTTTGAGCAAAGCCGTAATTGCTCCCTGAAAGCCCAAGTCTTTCAAAAATACAGGTACTTGTTTGACTCTATAGCCCAACAAAATATTGCCTATTCGCTCTTTCAAATCTTCTAGGTCATTGGTAAGGCAGAGAATCGCCATAATCTCCGAAGCAGGAGTAATATCAAAGCCTGTTTCAGTAGGAATTCCATTGGCATTGCCTCCTAGACCTGTAACTACTGAGCGTAATGAGCGGTCATTTACATCTAAGACACGCTTCCAAAGAACCTCTCGAAGTTGTTGTTCAGAGCCTCGGTGATGATATTGATAGTTATCAAGCAAAGCTGCAATCATATTATTGGCAGAAGTAATGGCGTGAAAATCACCCGTAAAATGCAGATTAATGCTCTCCATAGGCAATACTTGTGCATATCCTCCTCCTGCTGCACCGCCTTTCATCCCGAAGCAAGGGCCTAGAGAAGGTTCACGCAAAGCTACAATGGCTTTTTTACCGATTTTTGCCAAGCCTAGGCCTAGACTGACAGAAGTAGTAGTTTTGCCTATGCCTGCTTTAGTAGGAGTAATGGCTGTTACCAAAATCAGATTGGCTTTTTTGGCTTTGGTAGGGTCAATAAGTGTAGTAGGGATTTTTGCGATGTGCTTTCCATAGGGAATCAATGCTTCCTCTGAAATATCTAATTGTTGGGCTATTTTAGCAATCGGTAAAAGAGTAGTTTCACGAGAGATTTGTATGTCTGACTTCATAAAGTTGATTTATTTTAGGTACGAAAATTTTAAACCCAAAAAGCTGATTTTAGGCTTACAAAGCTACTAGAAGCACCTCAAATAAAAAAACTTATGATTGTATGAAAGGAGGATAAATCTCAACCTTTCATTTTCGATATTTAAGACTTTCTTTTAAATGACAGAATCAGTTTTTTTAAATCTTCAAGAGCTGTTTTGCGATGCTCTGCCAAATACATCGCCACAAATATGAAATATCCGCCATCTTCTTCAAATAAGATAACTTGATACATTTCTTCGTCTGCACCTTCTTCATTTTGGGCATAGAGTGCATAGCCTTTTAGTCCGTCTATTTCTATTTTATTGATTTCTTTGCTTTGCTGATTAATTTGAATTTCTTTTTTACTAATGAGTTTGATACCTTTTGAGGCAAATTCTTCTTTCAACATTGCTTTTGATAACTCTGCAAAAGGAGCAGGCATTTCTGTGGTCATAATCATCGAGGCAGGATTATCTGGTATTTGAAATCCTTTAAAGTTTTGGCTTACTTCAAAACCTACGGGTGGAATCATCAAAATAGAAGTGCCTTTGATGAGTACATGAGTTTCTGTAGCTTCTTCATACTCATTGAGTTGCTGTCCAAATCCTTTAAAAGTAATCAACACAAAAATTAGAAAAAGAAGCACTTTTTCACGGTGATTTCAAATTTAATAAGTATAAATGTACATGCTTTTCAAAAAATATATAGCCATTTTAGAAGGTATTCTTTTTTTTGATGAGGGGCGTAAATCTGATTTGATACTTGATAAGAACTTTTTTACAAAAACTATCCAAATAATTCTTCTGCAAAATAGTTATTTTTGAATTTTTAAATCGTGTTTTATACGGCAAACTATTATTTTATTTATCATTTTTATAATAGTACAAAATTTGGCTGGGTATTTATTTTATATTAACATGTTATTAAAACAACCCTAATCAGTATATCCCCGTATCGTAGATTAAATAATTTAAAATTAACCAAACACAAAAAATGAAAAAATTATCTATTTTATTATTCGTAACCATGTTACTGAGCTTCACTACCCAAGCTCAGATTACCATTACTCCTAGAGTAGGTGCTACCTTTTCTACTATCGGTTTTAGTGATTTGATAGAACAAGAGTTAGAATTCGGTGATACAAAAAGTGCAATAGGTATTCTTGGTGGTGTAGAATTAGGATTTGGAATCTCTGACTTATTTTCTATCCAGACTGGCTTGAATTATATTCAAAAAGGAGCTAAGTTTGGATCAGATGGTACCACTGCTACTCTTACAACCAATTATATTGAACTTCCTATACTGGCAAGGGTGAATTTTGGGAGTGATAAAGTGAAAGCTTATATCAATGCAGGACCTTCATTTGGTCTTGGCTTGAATGGTAAATCAAAAGTTGAAGCTTTAGGTCTTTCTTTTGAAGAAGATCTTTCTTTTGGTGATGGTGAGGATGATACCTTTGAAAATAGCATAGACTTAGGCTTACAATTTGGTGCAGGTATTGGATATACCTTAGGCCCTGGGCAAATAGTACTTGATCTTCGTTATGGTCTTGGCTTATCTAACTTGTTTGAAACACCTGATGGTCTTGATCGTTCTGATTTTAAAAGTACTAACAATGTATTTGCTATTAGCTTAGGCTATGCTATTACATTAGGAGGAAATTAATCAGATTCCACATATTTAGATATAAATAAAAAGCGACTTCTTTGAGTAAAGGAAGTCGCTTTTTTTATTAAAACCCCTTTCACTCCAAATGGTAAATTAGGTGGCTCATCAATAAAGTTAAAAATAAATTAAGATGCTTCACAACTGCTATAGATTTCCGAAAAAATCTCTAATTTTCCAGAATCAATTTATCTAAAACTTAAAAAATGCTTGAAAGCCAAAAAAACGCCTTTTTCTTGTCTGATGAAGTTTGTTATCTCAACAATGCCTACATGTCTCCCTCTCTAAAATCTGCAGAAGAAGCAGGCATCATAGGTCTTCAGAAAAAAAGATTTCCTTATGAAATCGGCATGACAGATTTTTTTAACCCAACTGAAAAGATAAGAGAAGAATTTGGTAAAATTATCCATACCACAGACTACAAACGCATCGTAATCATTCCTTCTGTTTCTTATGGTATGGCTACTGTTGCCCAAAATCTTAAAATAAGTGCAGGGCAAAATATCATAGTGGCAGGGGAGCAGTTTCCGAGCAATATTTATCCTTGGATGAAGCTTTGCAAAGAAAATCAAGCCCATCTTAAAATCATAGATGCCCCCAAAGAAAACCTTGACCGTGGTAAAATATGGAATGAGAGAATCTTAGAAGCGATTAATACGGATACTAAAATGGTCGCATTAGGTCATATTCATTGGGCAGATGGTACACTTTTTCAGCTAGAAGAAATACGGAAAAGAACAAGAGAAGTAGGGGCATTGTTAGTTATAGATGGTACGCAGTCAGTAGGGGCATTGCCTTTTGACATACAAAAAATACAGGCAGATGCACTGATTTGTGCTTCTTATAAATGGCTTTTAGGGCCTTATTCTATAGGCTTGGCGTATTATGGAGAATATTTTGATGAAGGCAAGCCATTAGAAGAGAATTGGATTAATCGCTATGAAAGTGAGAATCTTGCAGGCTTGGTTAATTATCAAGAAAAATACCACGAAAAAGCCTTAAGATATGAAGTAGGCGAGCATAGCAACTTTATATTAATCCCGATGGTCTTGGCAGCCTTGCAGCAAGTCAATCAATGGGGGGTAGAGAATATCCAAGAATATTGTAAAAACCTCACCGAAGAACCTGTTCAGGTTATTCGTGAAATGGGCTATCAGATAGATGCTCTTGAGTACAGGTCTTCTCATTTATTTGGGATTCGTGTTTCTGAAAAAGAGGCTATGGAGATAATCAAATCTAAGTTTAAAGAACATGATATTCACGTTTCTTTTAGGGGAGAATTTATCAGAATAGCTACTTATCTTTTTAATGATAAAAGAGATATGGAAAAACTGATACACTGTCTCAGTTAGGAGTATAAAAATACACACTCAATAAGTTGTCTTTGGCGATAAAGGCAATTTGTAGAGTGTGTGTGCAGAAAGTATTGAATTTCAAATTCAGATAAATCAATTAGTAAGTAAGTTATGAGATATAAGTTATAAATTATGAGTTCTTAATCATCTGATAATGAATGACTTAATAATCAATGATGATTAGCTGATTTTTTTCTTTTTATTTATCAGGAAGTTCTAACATCAAGCTTGTAAATCTGACTTAACTTGTGTATTTTTAAGAAAAAGTATTAATTTATCTTAAAAATCTTAATTATGGATACGCAGACTCAAGAACTCACCAAAGAACAAAAATCCTTATTAGCCAAAGTAGGAGGTCCACCTCAATTCAAAACACACGAAGAAACTCGCCAATATCGCAAGGTACAACTTGCAGCCGCATTCAGACTCTTTGCCAAATATGGCTTTGATGAAGGGGTAGCAGGGCATATCACTGTAAGAGATCCTGAGAAAGAAGATTGCTTTTGGGTCAATCCTTTTGGCTTGCACTTTGGGCATATCAAAGCCTCCGACCTCGTACTTGTCAATCACTTGGGAGAAATCATAGAAGGTAAATATCCACTTGTAAACCGTGCTGCTTTTGCGATTCACTCCAAAATACACGAAGCTCGCCCTGATGTAATCGCTGCGGCTCATTCTCACTCTACGTATGGCAGGGCATTTTCTACACTAGGCAAAAAATTAGATCCCATTACTCAAGATGCTTGTGCTTTTTATGAAGACCATGGCTTGTTTGATGACTATACAGGTGTGGTAAATGAAGTAGATGAAGGTGCAAGAATAGGCGAAGCCCTTGGAAATCACAAAGCAGTCATCCTCAAAAATCACGGATTATTGACCGTAGGCAGAACTGTGGAAGAAACTGCATGGTGGTTTATCACCATGGAGCGTAGCTGTCAAGTACAGTTAATCGCAGAGGCGGCTGGCAAACCTGCTCTCATTAACCATGAAGTAGCCCAAAAGACCCGTGAAGAAGTAGGGACTCACTTGGCAGGTTGGTTTCAGTTTCAGCCCCTTTGGCAGATGATTGGCAAAGCCCAACCTGATTTGTTTGAGTAAATCTACCACAACCCCCGACCTCTTCCCTTAAGGAGAAGTGGAGAAAAGCTCTTTCCATGTGGGAACGGTTTAGGTAGGGTAAATAAATCTTATACTTTCTTAAAACCCTGGCAAAACTTGATTTTGTAGGGGTTTTTGGTTTTTTTATTGAAGATGTATAAATTTCACCAACCTAAAAATAGTACTTTTACTTTTTCAATGGTCTAACCAGCTGAAGATTAATAATTGAGATAGTTTTGAAATCTATTATAAATAGCCTGAAAGGCTTGAACATTATAACTTGGGGCATCGCCCCAATACTTGACGGTAGTATCTTGTAAATATTCTCAACAATTAATAAAAATAACGATTTAACTTAATTTGTTTAAAATACTCATTATCAGATTATTACAAGCTCATAACCCATCACTTATAACTCATCTCTTATTAAATGATAAAAGTCATAGTAAAAAGCAGTGTTTTATACCACCTTTGAGTCATCAATAATCAAAACACTGGATTTATGTCATCTACTTCAAAGAATAATAAAAAATCATTTTTACTACGTCTCAAAGAAAAATGGGGCATCACTGGCACAACTCAAATCATCTTAATTCTGATTGTATTTAGCCTAGCAGGTTCTACAGCTGTGGCATTGCGTCAGACTTATTTTTCATGGCTAGGCTTTGGTGAAGAAACTAGCTTCTGGCTTAAGACTTTTGCCTATATCTTATTTTTATTTCCTGCCTATCAAGTATTGTTATTGGCTTATGGCTTTTTATTAGGTCAATTTCAATTTTTTTGGCAAAAAGAACTCAAAATGGTGAATGCTATTCGCAGACAATTTATAAGATAAGAGAATGGAAAAGATAAGCAATATACCTAGCAAGGCATTGCCTCAAGAAAACCTTCATTGCTATCATTGTGGAGAAGTCTGTGAGGATACTAGCATTCAGAAAGAAGAGAAAGTTTTTTGTTGCAGTGGTTGTAAGACAGTCTATGAGATTTTGGCAGAGAATAATCTTTGTAATTATTACTCTCTTTCAGAAAAGCCTGGTGCAAAACAGCAAAACCGTGATTTTGGAGATCGGTTTGCTTTTTTAGATAATCCTGAGATAGCCCGCACCTTGCTCAGTTTTGCAAGCGAAGACTTAGAAAAAGTAACGCTTTTACTGCCCAATATTCATTGTAGTTCTTGTATTTGGTTGCTTGAAAACCTTTATAGAGTAAATCTAGGCATTACCTATTCTAGGGTAAACTTCACTAAGCGAGAGATTACGGTTAGTTTTAATCCTCAGGAGATTAGCTTTAGGCAGGTAGCAGAGCTTCTCAGTAGTCTAGGATATCCACCTCAGATTAACTTGCAAGACCTTAAATCCAAAACGCAGAAAAAAGAAAATCTTCATTTACTCTATAAAATAGGGATTACAGGTTTTTGCTTTGGCAATATTATGTTGCTCAGTTTTCCTGATTATCTAGCCGTAGAAGACTGGGTAGAAGATGGCTATAAATACTTCTTTGGCTATCTCAATATTTTGCTTGCTTTGCCTATTTTCTTTTATAGCAGTTATGATTATTTTAAATCTGCTTTTAAGTCTCTCAGAGCCAAAGCCATCAACTTAGATGTGCCGATTACCTTGGGGATTTTTGCCCTGTTTGGAAGGAGTTTGTATGAGATTTTGACCTTTACAGGCTCAGGCTATATGGATTCATTGGCGGGTTTGTTGTTTTTTTTATTGATAGGTAAATGGGTGCAAAACCGAACCTATGAACGCTTGTCTTTTGATAGAGATTATCAATCTTATTTTCCATTGGCGATTAATGTACGCAATCCGCAAAACAATGAAATAGAGATAAAAACCGTAACTTCCCTCAAAAAAAATGATATTATCCAAGTCCGAAACCAAGAACTAATCCCTACAGATGGAATTTTGATTAGCGAAAAAGCATCCATAGATTATAGTTTTGTGAGTGGAGAGGCTGACCCTGTCGAAAAAACACAAGGCGACTATCTCTATGCAGGAGGGAGGCAAGTAGGCAGTAGCATCGAGCTGGCAGTTCAGAAGGAAGTTTCTCAAAGCTACCTCACTCAACTCTGGAACAGTGAATCATTTCAAGAAGAAAGTCAAGACAAGATTCACAAGCACATAGCTGTTTTCAGCAAATACTTTACCTTGGCTACTTTGGGAATATCCTTTGGAGCATTGTTGTTTTGGTATTTTATGGATTCAAGTGTAATGTGGAATGCCTTTACGGCTGTGCTGATTATAGCTTGCCCTTGTGCCTTGGCATTGGCTACTCCTTATGCTCTAGGAAATGCGATGAGAGTATTGGGAAGAAATCATTTTTATTTGCGTGATAGTGATGTAGTGGCACACCTTGCTGAAGTAAATCATTTGGTGTTTGACAAAACAGGGACAATTACGCACAATGACCAAGCAGACATTCACTTTGAAGGTGAAAAACCATTGAGTGAAGAACATAAAATACTTATTAAGTCATTGGTTAGACACTCCACACACCCTCTTAGCCGAAAAATCAATCAATATCTTAAAAGTACAGTTACTGTAGAAGCGGATTCTTTTAAAGAGATAGAAGGCAAAGGAATTTATGGACAAGTACAAGGGCTTAGTCTAAGGGTAGGTTCTCAAGAGTTTACAGAGATTCAAAGACCTTCACAAGATAAAAAAAACGATAAAACTCAATTAGCCTCACAGGTTTTTATTAATATTCAGGGAGAGGACATAGGGTGTTTTACCATTCATAATGCTTATCGCAAAGGCTTAGGAGAAATGCTAGGAAACCTACAAAATCAATATCAAACTTCTTTGGTTACAGGTGATAATGCCTCTGAGCATGAGCGATTGCGTGATTTGTTTGGGGCATCTAGTATCTTGTCTTTTCAGCAGAAACCCAAAGATAAGCTAGCTTTCATCAAAAATTTACAGCAAAACGGCGATAAAACACTGATGCTAGGAGACGGGCTAAATGATGCTGGTGCATTAAAACAAAGTGAAGTAGGCATTGCATTGACAGAAGATACCACTTCTTTTTCCCCTGCTTGTGATGCTATTTTAGATGCTAAAGGTTTTCCTCTATTGCCCAAGTTTATGCGTTATTCTAAAACAACAATGCAAATCATTCGTGGAAGTTTTGCTCTATCGCTGATGTATAATCTAGTAGGGATTTCATTTGCAGTATCAGGCACACTTTCGCCTGTATTGGCTGCTATTCTGATGCCTTTAAGTTCTATCACTGTGGTTGGTTTTGTGATACTTGCCACCAATCTATCTGCTAGACAGCAAGGTTTAGAGTGTTAGAGGTTAGGTTTTATGGGATACTTTTCCCGTGGTTTGTATCTTCTTTTCCGTGGTTGGTGTGTTCTTTTCCGTGGTTCGTGTCTTCTTTTCCGTGGTTCGTGTCTTCTTTTCCGTGGTTCGTGTCTTCTTTTCCGTGGTTCGTGTCTTCTTTTCCGTGGTTCGTGTCTTCTTTTCCGTGGTTCG
>JBBRUH010000036.1:0-19234 GCA_038248005.1 Cytophagales bacterium
AATAGATTTTGAGTTCTACCCTTCTGTTTTTGGCACGGTCAGTCTTTGAGACAGGGTCAGTAAAACTAAAATCTTTAGTGCTGATTCTATCTGCTTCTACTTTCTCAAACACCAAATATTTTACCGTTGGTTCTATTCTAGCATTTGCCATACTAGAGTTTTCACTGGGGTCTGCGTGCCCTGCTACTTCCACCCTAAGTTCGGGTTTTTGACGCAGTAAAGTTGCGACTTCTTTAATCGTCTTTACGCTTGTTTCGCTGAGTGTACTTTCGTCTTTATCAAAATATAGTTTATCAAACTGAATAGAATTTACAGGATAAAAGTTTTTGAACAAATACCCTTTAAGCTCTGGCAAAAGACGCTCATTTTTAAGCTCAAAAATAGCTGAAGTAGCTCTGTCTGTCCATTGATATTTATCTCTATATTGCTCATAATAATTGCGTAAGCCTGTGGTATCTTCAAATGAGCGATTCCAAATATCAGTATTCATAATCTCAAAAATCATCAGACCTTCTTTATATTCTTTGATAAGGAGTGCATATTCTGGATATTTATTAACAAGTTGAACTCTTTCATACTCGAGAGTGCTTTCGTGTACGTAGTTTTCATAATAAACAAACATGGCATAGCGAGTGCTATCCAAAGCAGGTTTGGCTACTTGCTTGGCATAGACATAGCCAAAGAAATCTTTGACTGTATAGTTTTTGGCCTCTTGTCCTTTGGGACGAAACGAAAAAATAGACTCTTCCATGATAGGTTCTGTGCTATTATAACTCCAAGCTGCTTGTGCTAGTCTTTTATCTGCTTTATCAAGTGCCTGACTGAGTACATCAGGATATTCTTTGAAATTATAGGTACTTTGGAGATTACTCACCAGTTTATCTTCACAAACACGATTACGAGCATCTTTTGTGATTTCTTGGCGAAGTTCATCTTTGACACTAGAAAGTGGAGGAATGGGTGTTTTTTTAATCAATTTGAGGATATGCCAGCCATAAGAAGTACGGATAGGCTTAGAAATCTCTCCATTTTGACTCATTGCAAAAGCAGTCTCTTCAAACTCAGGAAGTGCTTTTCCGATACCGAACTCTGGCAATTTGCCTTCTTTGTTTTTAGAAGCACCATCTTGTGAATTTTGTGCACATAGGATTGTCCAATTTTCGCCAGCTTGCAGCTTCTGATAGATTTCGTCTATTTTGGCTTTTGCTTCTTTTTCTTCTGCTTGAGCCACTCCTAGTGGAAGTTGTATCATAATGTGTGCTACTTCTACTTTACCAGGGTTGGGTTTGCGTTGCTGTACTTTGGCGATATGATAGCCATATTTGGTACGAAAAATAGCTGAGATTCCTCCTTGAGAAGTAGCATATACTGCATTTTCAAACGGATAAACAGTCTGCATGCCTGTGATAAAGCCTAGCTTGCCTTTGTTAAAAGTCACTTTTGCATCTTGTGAGTATTGTAAGGCTAGTTTTTCAAAATCATCTCCTGCAAGTGCTTTGGCTCTGATTTCTTCCATCTTTTGATATACTTTGAGCGTATCTTTTGGATCTTCATCTTCTGCCATAGTAAGCAGAATATGTGATACTTCTATGACTTCTTTCTGACGCTCATATACCTGACTCACTAATGCATCTAAGCAATCATTGTCAGTCAAGTAGGGTTTTGCTAAGATTTTTTGATAACTATCAAACTCTTGCTGAAAGGCACTAGCTTCTGAAATGCGTTTGTCTTTAGCTTCTTGTATCTTGAGTTTTAAATTAATAAATGACTCAAGATGACTTTTTACACTTTCAGCCATATAAAGGCTGTCTTTATTAAGCAAATGTTTTTCATAGGCATACTTAAACTCAGAAAGCAGTATTTCTTCTGTGCCTACTTTTAAGATAACAGGATCTTTTTTATTTTTCTTATTTTTTTGTGCAAAGCTTTCAGAAGTGAATCCTACTAATAAGCACAATGTAAAAATGAAAATAACAAAATATTTAAAATATGTATTCATAGAAAATTTAGTTCAAAAAAAATTTAGTGCAATTTTAGTGAATTTTAAGGGAATATATAGAAACAGATAAGGGATTGATAGCAGAAATTGGCTCTTCCAAATAAGTTTTGATGATTTAAGCTATTTAAAGTCAAGATTTTATCCTAAAAAAAACAATCTATGCAAACAACGAAAGAAAGTCTTTCAGGCTTATATGTTAATTATTTTTTAACAAATCAAATCTCTTAAGAAACTGTATGAGGCAGGTAATTCTATGGTTTTTTAGTAACTACTCAGGTCTATTTACTACAATTTAGTATTTTTTTATGTAACTATTTGAATAATTTAAGGTACTATATCTTTAAATTCAAGTTCTAAATATATCATTAAGCAAAAAATATTGTAAAATTGAAATACCAAGGAATATTTTCATGAGAAAAGTGCAAAATAAGCGACTTTAGTTGTACTTTTTCAATAAAAATTGACCTGAGTAGTTACCTATTTTATAAATAAATAGAAGTTTTAGAATACTTTCTGAGAGGTTGAAAGGATACTAGACTTTCCAAGTTTGAAAACTTGGAAAGTCTAAATCCTATAGAAGCATAGAAGTCATGTATTATTAAATATTAAGTCTTTACACTAAAAATAAACCGTTCAATCCATTTTAAAGCTGTTTAATTTCTGATTCGCTTAGACCAATGTATTTGGCAATCAAGGTTACTGAGAGTCCCTCTTCTTTCATCTTTTTAGCAGTCTCTTTCTTGCCTTCTATAACTCCTTCTTTCTTGCCTTCTATAACTCCTTCTTTCTTGATAGTTTGAGTAATAGCAAACCAATCATTGTAGTTTTTGGCACTTTCTTCATATTCCATATATTCTTTGGGCTTATAGTTTGCAATTTTACATTCTTCAAAGAGTTTTAAAAAAATCTTTTCCTTTATGTTTTCAGGCACTTTATCCAATTAATGCATGTTTTGAAAATATATAGCCATTTATCAGCATTGGTTTTGAGTTACTCTTTGCTCTTAACAAATTTAGGCATCTCTAAAAATACAAATGTTAATTTACCGTAAAAAATTTCTTTGCTTTGTGTATTCATAAGCTGAATATTGGGTAAGTATGCTTGATTAGTTTGATTAAATACAAAATCCATGATAGGAATCAATTCATAATCCCAACCTTTCCCTTTTTACCTTGTTCTTGAATAAGAAATGAGGTATAATATAATGCTCTATCTTTAAAAAATTCTTGTTTAGCTCGTTGAAGTTCTATTATAAACTTCTCTTAGGATTTACTTTCACAGTATAAATCAAAGATAGCTTTTCTATCACTATCTCTTTTACCTAAAAGTTCATTTTTAAGATAAGTAATATTCACAATTGGATTTTGCTGTCTTTCTAAGATAGTATTCAAAAAATCCCTGAGTAAGTCTTTATTACTCTCAGTACCGAATATTCGTTTAAAACCAAAATCAGTAAACAGATTGATGTATCGCTCTTTAATCATAATAGGCTATCATAAGTTAATCTTTGGATGAGTGCAGTATGGTTCGGAAATTCTTTTTTTAAATCTTCTCGATGAGCCATTTCAAAGTCTTGAAAATCAAAACCAGGAGCTACTGTACAGCCTACAAGGGCAAAACTCTCTTTGACTTTAAGTTCGGAAGCAAACCAAGCATTGGCAGGCACAACAGCTTGTAAGCTTTCTCCATTAGCTAAATCTTGCCCAAGATGAATTTCTTGCAAACCTTCTGAGGCAGTTAATACATAAATAGTAATCGGATTACCTATATAAAAATGCCACATCTCATCAGATTTAATTCGATGAAAAGCTGAGAAATCATTTTTTTGGAGCATAAAGTAAATTCCTGTGGCATAACTTCTTTGATTTGGGAAGCCATCCTCTCCCCGTTGATGAGAAGATAAAGAGCGATAAGTTTCTTTAAAATATCCTCCTTCTGGATGCTTTTGGAGGTCAAGGTATTTGATAAGTTCTAGAGCAGTAAGTGAAGGTATATTCATGTTATTTAGAGAAAGATAAGTGATTAATAATTAAGAGTAAAATGCTTATAATCAGGAAGTTACTATAAAAACATACGCTAACTAATGTGCTATTTATTTTAGTCTGTCTAAGTTATAAAATATATCGAAAATAATGCTTTTGATTTGGAACTTTGTGTCAGGTTTATGAGTACTCATCGAAAGCGAAGGTTCTTATAATTTGTATTGAGAATCAACTTCACAACTCAAAAACATAAGCGTAAACTAAGTAAATCATCATTATTAGAATTTTTAAATTTTTATTCATTAAATAAATGCCTTTTATTAAATATTTGGGTGTATTCGTAATGGGAATGTTCAAATTTATTATAGCTCCCATTACAGGTTTTGGATTAGGTCTTGGCTTTGTGGAGACCTTTGTATGTATGGTATCAGGAATGATGCTTAGTGTAGCACTTTTTTCTTATCTTGGCAATTATATTAAATTAAAAGTCAGCTGGTGTTTTCCTAGAAGGCGTATTTTATTTAATCCTCGTACTCGACGTATAGTATATGTCTGGCAAAATTATGGTTTATGGGGGATTGCACTGCTCACACCTATCATACTTTCACCAATCGTAGGCACATTGATAGCTAGTAGTTTTGGAGAAACCCCTTTTAGGATTATGTATGTGATGTTTATCAGTGCTTTGATATGGGGAGTAATTTTGCTGGCTATTTTATATGGATTCGGAGAACACTTTTTTCAAGTTTAGAAATTATAAAAGAATAAGCAAAAACTTACTCTTTTGTGAGATTATCAATCTAATTTGATAACATAGGATTGACATAGATTACCTGTGTTTTGGGTAATATACCTTTCAAAAACTGCTCTATTTCATCATTAAGTGGGTTTTCGAAGAGATAAACTTCTTTGAGGTGTTTAAGTTCTCCGATTTCTGCTGGCAATGATTGGATTTGATTATTATTAATCCAGAGAATCTCTAATTTCTTTAGTTTTTTGATAGAGGCAGGGATAGCTGTTATCTCACAATTACCCAGCTGTAGCACCTCGATATTATTATAATCACCAAGCTGCTCAAATATTTTATTTATATCAAGTTGGGTATTCCCGTCAAGATTGATTGTATGTAATTTTTTGAGTTCTTTCATACCTTCTGGCAAGACTTTAATTTGATTACGTGCCATATTAAGTATTTCTAGAGATTTGATAGATGCAATAGAGGCAGGTAATTCTTTTAAATCGTTATCATTGATACTCAACTCATTAAGTTTAGACAGATCTTCTAATTTTTCAAATGCAGCACCAAACTCTAGCTTAGGGTTAGCATCTAACCAAAGTATTTTTAGTTTTTTGAGATTCGTAATTTGCTCTGGTAGTTGGGTAAGTTCATTCTCTGTCAGTGAAAGCTCTTCAATGTTAGATAACTGCCCGATGTACTCAAAGGCTTTGGCAAAATCTATTTTAGGATTACGCCCAAGATAAAGTCGGTTTAGATTTTTTATTTTGGTGATTTCTTGTGGGATTTCTTTTAAATCCAAGTTACTAAGGCGAAGTTGTTCTACTTGGTCAGGGATTTTGAGGGCAAGTTCTATAGAGTATTGAGCTTCTTCTTTTAGATTTTGCTCCACATTAGGGATAGAATCAGTAGCGTTTGATTCGGTTTTTTTAGCATTCTGATTACAAGCCGAGACAGCTAATATTATACAACAGACTAAGTAATTAAGAATTTTATTTTTCATCTTAAATTTTTATTTTTGATTTTAGTAAGTATTAGTGTGAGATACTCAAAAACGATTCTTGAATAGAGAGAAAATCATTTAAAATATCAATGTACTAAAAAGTTTAGGTATCTTTTCCTATGGAGCTTTTTCTATTTTAAGCCCTACTGATATAATCTTAGGAAGTGGGTCTTCACGCATTCTTTGCTCTAATCTGTAAGTATATTTACCTGCCTTTGGAAATTTAAAGTTAGTAAGCTTAGGTATAGGCAATTGATGACTGTAAACATCTCCAAATCCACTTCCAAAGGGTTTTCCTGTCTTTGAATCAAAAAGTGTAATATTTTGTAACTCTTGGTCTATGACTTCCTTTTGATTATTTTCTAGATAAAAAGTAACATAGATATTTTGATAAGGATAGAGAAGATCATTACGAAGGTTATAAAAGAAATTATATTTTGCTTTTGCATCTTTAATTTCAAATTCAAACACATACACTGAGTCTATTGCCCATTTTTCATTTGAAATATCATAGTTTTTTTCATAGATTCGCTCTTGCCCACAAGAAATGAGTCCACTAGACAATATCAAAATCATAAGATAAAAAACCAAATGATGAGAAAATCTGCTTGGTGAGTAAGAGTAAGATAAAAAGTTGTGTTTCATAAGTGAGAGATGAGTTATAAATTACGAGTTTATAATAATCTGATAATGAGTATTTTACTTAAACTAACTTGTCGCTTTATTTAATTATTGTTCATAATATAGATGGATACTTAATGAGGTGTAATATTTTAATCTACTGATAACGAAATATTTACAAAAAAATTAACTTTCTAAAGTTTTTAAGAAAAGAGTTTAGTTTAAAAAGTCAAAAGTATGAATTCTATTGTAAGTAAAAAAATATTAGACTTTCCAAGCCCTTGAGACCTGAAAAGTCTATCTATTTAAAGTTTCAAAAAATCAATAACATAATTACTAATTAGTAATTCCTTCAAAATAAAGTAATCATTTAGTTTGAGCAAAACGCTCACTATCAGACTCTTAAAGTCTAATAATCAATGACTTATAACTAATCTCTTACTTATTTTGGTAAATCACCTGAGTTATTACTATTTGTGCGTCCGCTAGTACCAGTGTTATTGCTTCGTTTTTTTCTTTTTTTATTTCTATTTTTACTCTTGCTTTTGTTATTGTCTAAATCTGTAGTTTCCTTTCGATTACTCATCTTATTAGCCATAGACTCTAACACAGGTGTATTTTTCACACTTTTCACTTCTATTTTGTCTTCTTGAAGTGTATCTGGTGTTTGTCCTTCTTGGTTCATTTCCATAATCTTATTGACTCTGTCTATTGTGATAGGATGCCAAGTAGTCTCACCATAATAGCCAAACCACATCATCTGGCGAAATATATCTGTTTTTTGTAAAATAGCTTTGCCTTTCAGCGTATTGAGTGGCTTACTGACTGTAGGAATGTATTCTAGTGCTTCCATATAAGTCTCCAGCTCATAGTTAAGACAGCATTTCAGTCTGCCACATTGCCCTGAAAGCTTACTAGGGTTTAATGAGAGATTTTGATAACGTGCTGCAGCAGTAGATACACTCTTAAAATCAGTGAGCCAAGTAGAGCAGCAAAGCTCACGCCCACACACCCCAATTCCTCCCAATCTGCTAGCTTCTTGGCGAAGACTGATTTGCTTCATCTCTACTCTAATTTTAAACTCAGAGGCAAGTAACTTAATAAGTTCTCTAAAATCTACTCGCTCATCTGCCGAATAATAAAAAGTAGCCTTGGTATTATCTGCCTGAAACTCTACATCTGATAGTTTCATATTGATACTCAAGTCTCTGATAATCTCCCGAGTACGATACATGGTGGGGAGATTTCGTGCGATTGTCTGTTCAAATTTTTCTGAATCTGATTCGGTAGCAAGGCGTAGGATATTTTTAATTTGGTTATTATCTACCACTTTGTGCTTATTCATCTGAAGACGCACTAGCTCACCTTGGAGAGATATATGACCCAAATGATAGCCACTACTTGCCTCTACTACTACGGGGTCACCCGTAACAAGGTCTAGCGCTAGATTATTACGATAAAATTCTTTCCTTCCGTTCTTAAAGCGTATTTCCATCACATCAAAAGCATCCACAGAAGGCATATCCATATTACTAAGCCAATCGAATACATTTAATCTATTACAACCTCCACTAGTACATAAGCCATGACTTTGGCAGCCTTTTACTCCAGTCTTTGTGGTCTTTCCTGCGGAGTTAGAAGAACAATTTGTACATCCCATAATTCTTAATTTAGTATAAATCTTTTTTAATAATAAATAAATATTACTTCGATTTTATTAAAATTTATTATAATGTTTTTGTATTAATAAATACCATTCAAGTGAATACGCTTAAACTTCTACAAATAAAATCATCATAATGTCTATTTGTTTCATAAAATCGAAATAAAGTTTAACGACAAAATAGTGTTTTATGCCATTATTGTCGAAAATAAATGTAAGGTAGTTTTTCAAATATATACCACCTATGTTGTGAAAAATTACTTTTTCACTTAAAAAAGAGAAAGGATTAGAAAATTATTTAGAATCTCCTTTATTTACATTGATGTCAGGGTTACTCTTCCATCAAATCAAAACCAATATCACGGCGGTGATATTTGCCATCAAACTTAACTAGCTCGGCGGCTTGATTGCTTTTGTGAAGGGCATCTTTGATATTATTGCCCAAGCCTGTGAGAGCAAGTACTCGCCCTCCATTTGTAAATATATGGGGTGGGTTTTGGCTCGTGCCTGCGTGAAATGAAATCACATCAGTTACTTCTGCTAAACCCGAAATAGTTTTTCCTTTCTCATAACTCTCTGGATAGCCCCCCGAAACGAGGACTACAGTAGTGGCAGTAAGTGGATTAATCTCAAGACTAAGCTCTGACAAAGTCCCTTCCGCTACGGCTTTTAATAGCTCCAAAAAATCTGAATCTAACCTAGGCAAGACCACTTGTGTCTCAGGGTCGCCCATTCTTACGTTGTATTCAATCACATAAGGTTCACCACCTACATTCATGATTCCTACAAAAATAAAACCTGTATAGAAAATTTGTTCATTCTGCAAACCTTCAATGGTAGGCTTAATGATTTTCTCTTCTACTTTTTTAATAAAATTCTCATCTGCAAAAGGTACTGGAGAGATAGCCCCCATTCCTCCTGTATTTAGCCCTGTATCTCCCTCGCCTATCCTCTTATAATCTTTGGCGGAGGGGAGTATTTTATAATTTTGTCCATCAGTAAGCACAAACACTGAGAGTTCTATCCCACTCAGGTATTCTTCTACTACTACTCGCTTGCTTGCCTCTCCAAATTTTTGGTTGAGGAGCATTTCTTCAAGGGTATTTTGAGCCTCTGCTAAGTCAGATGAGATTACTACTCCTTTGCCTCCTGCCAATCCATCTGCTTTAAGAACGAATGGTGGTTTTTGGGTACTAAGATACTCTTTTCCTTCTGCCAAGGTATGTTGTGTAAAAGTAGCATAAGCAGCCGTTGGGATTTCATATTTGCTCATAAAGGCTTTTGCAAAATCTTTACTACCTTCTAGCTGTGCCCCTATTTTATCAGGCCCTATTAATTTTACATTTTTCAGGTGAGAACTTCCTGCAAAAAAATCTCTGATTCCCCTCACCAGAGGATCTTCTGGCCCTACAAGTACCAAATCAATTTGATTGTCAATTACAAAATGAGCTATTTTAGCAAAATCCATTACCGAAATATCCACATTCTCTGCAATCTCAGCAGTGCCAGCATTCCCTGGTGCCACAAATAATTTTTTACAAAGTGGGCTTTGGCTTATCTTCCAAGCAAACGCATGTTCTCGCCCTCCACTTCCTAATATAAGAATATTCATCTTCTCTATTACCTTCTATTTATTTATTGGGCCATTGAGTTATTAGTCATTAGGTCATTGGATTATCCTTCACTAAATCAATTCGTCTATTAATTCGCTATTTCGGATAAAAACTTAATCCTTACTAATCTTAACTCCTCTTCGGTGTATTCATCATCTCCTAGTTCTTCTAGTGCAATCTGTAGATTATCACTCTCAGCACTCATAAAGTATTCATAGATTTCATCTTGATGGTCTTCATCTACCACTTGATTGATATAATAATCAAGGCTTAATCTAGTACCTGAGTAACAGATATGCTCTATTTCATCTAATATTTCGGGCATACTCTTGTTCTGTAACTCGGCTATCTCCTCTAAATCTACTTTACGGTCAATCTGTTGGATAATAAAAATCTTAATTTTAGATTTATTAATGGCTGTCTTTACTACTACATCTGTGGCAGTTTCTATGTCATTATCCTCTACATATTGTTTGATAAGCTCAATAAATGGTTTTCCGTAACGAACTACTTTTCCTTGTCCTACGCCATTTACCTGCCCAAGTTCTTCTTTGGTTGTAGGGTAAGTCGTAGCCATTTCTTCTAAGGAAGGATCTTGAAAAATAGCATAAGGAGGATAGCCTTTTTGCTTTGCGGTTTTTTTACGCAAAGATTTTAGCATATCAAACAGCACAGGGTCATGGGCTTTATTTTGGTTTGAAACACCTAAGTCTTTGTCTTCTTCGTCTTCATTGACATTTTCATAATCATGGTCTTTGGAAAGACGCACAAAATAAGGAAATTTCAAAAACTCTTCTCCTTTTTCAGAAAGTCTCAAAATACCGAAGTTGTCTATATCTTTTTCTAACAATCCTTTGATAAGTACTTGCCTGGTGATGGATTGCCAAGCCTTTCCTGCAATCTCTCTTCCTATACCATACATTGGGAGTTTATCGTGTTCATAACTTGCTACATAGGCACTTTTTTCACCACGAAGCACATCAGCGATGTGGTCAGCGGCAAATCTCTGTTCGGTAGCTTTAACGGTTTCTATGATTTGGATTACCTCTTCTTTCATCTGAAAAGTTTCGGTAGGGTTTTTACAGTTATTGCAATAGCCACAATCCTCTTCGGTATTTTCTCCAAAATAATGCAAAAGTTGTTTTCTTCTGCATATCCCTGAGGTGGCATACGACATGATTTCATTGAGAAGATAGCGTGCATTATCACGCTCAGTAACAGATTTATCTTTATTAAATTTCTCAAGTTTGCTGATGTCTTTAGGGCTATAAAACATAATACAATCTGCCTCTAAGCCATCTCTCCCTGAGCGTCCTGTTTCTTGATAGTAGCCTTCCAGTGATTTGGGGGTGTCATAATGAATCACAAATCGTACATCAGGCTTGTCAATCCCCATCCCAAAAGCAATTGTAGCTACTATTACATCTGTTTCTTCATTTAGGAAAGCATCTTGATTATTGATACGCACTTGTGAGTCTAGCCCTGCATGGTAAGGCAACGCTTTTATATCATTGACCTTCAAAAACTCATAGACTTCTTCTACTTTTTTACGACTTAGGCAATAAATAATACCTGATTGATTTTTGCGTGTTTTGAGGTACTTGATAAGTTGCTTTTTGATGGTTGTCTTAGGCCGTACTTCATAATAAAGATTAGGTCTATTAAAAGAGGTTTTGAAGATTTCTGCCTCTTCTATTTGAAGGTTTTTTTGAATATCTAGCTGTACTTTAGGAGTAGCTGTAGCTGTGAGTGCGATGACGGGCAGATTCCCTAATTCATTTACAATGCTTCTGATTTTACGGTACTCTGGGCGAAAATCATGCCCCCACTCTGAGATACAGTGAGCTTCATCTATGGCTATAAAAGAAATATTGGCTTGCTGTAAAAATTCAAGATTAGATTCTTTGGAAAGTGATTCAGGAGCAACATAGAGCAACTTAGTTTCTTCACTGGTAATGCTTTTTTTGACCTTTGTAATCTCTGCCTTGCTCAATGTGGAGTTGAGAAAATGTGCCTGAACACCCAAAGCATTGAGTTGATCCACTTGGTTTTTCATCAAGGCAATGAGTGGAGAAATCACTATGGCAGTACCAGGAGATATTATAGCAGGAAGCTGATAGCAAAGTGATTTGCCTGCTCCTGTAGGCATTAACACAAAGCTATTTTTGCCATTTAATACATTCTTTATGATTTCTTCTTGACCACCTCTAAACTGGTGATAACCAAAAATCTCTTTTAATTTCTCTTTTAAGTTCACTTTTTCCGTAACAATCATATTCAAAAATCTTATGCCAATGCTATTAATAATTTAAAACGTAGTGTATCTTTCTTCTAACCAAAACTAATTGATTCAACGAATTTAGTCAAAAAAAAGAATCAGAAAGATAAAAGTGAGTTAATAACCTCTGTTTTTTTACTTTTTCGATAATTTTTTTGGTTTTGAAGAATTTTTTGGTTGATGGTAATTAGCTAAAGTAGCTATTTTTCATCAATTCATAGGAGAAGATGTAATTTTTTTATTTTTTTTTCAAATTAATGAAGTCAAGTGAATGTGTCTTAGTATTTTTGTTTCAGATAATATATACAGTACTCGTTAACCTTTTATAAAAATGAATATCAATAACTACGCAGTGATTATGGCAGGAGGGGTAGGTACCCGTCTTTGGCCTTTTAGCAAAACAAATTACCCCAAGCAATTTCATGATATCCTAGACACAGGCAAAACCTTGCTGCAGGAGACCGTAAATAGATTTAGAGAAGTCTGCCCTATAGAGAATATATACATCGTAACCAATGAGATGTACAAAGATTTAGTCAAAGAGCAACTTCCCGAGCTAAAAGATGAACAGATTCTATTAGAACCTACCAAAAGAAATACAGCTCCTTGTATTGCTTATGCCTGTTATAAAATAGCCCTTAAAAATCCCGATGCCAATATAGTAGTAGCTCCTGCGGATCAAGTCATCAAAGAAGAGTCTGATTTTAAAGAGGTAATATTAACAGCACTTGCTGAGACTGCCCAGAATGATTCACTCGTTACGCTAGGCATTAAACCGACTCGCCCTGATACTGGCTATGGCTATATACAATTTCAAGAAGATAGCGATAAGGAAATCAAAAAAGTGAAACTCTTTACAGAAAAGCCTGACTTAGAATATGCCAAGCAATTCGTGGCTAGTGGTGAATTTGTCTGGAATGCAGGCATCTTCGTCTGGAACGTGCAGTCTATTCTTAAAGCTTTTAGAGAACACTTAGAAGACCTTGCCAATGTTTTTCAAGAAATACAATCTCAGCTTAACACAGCCACTGAAGCATCTGTCATCAAAAAAGCCTATTCTGTCTGTAAAAGTGAATCCATAGACAAAGGCATTATGGAAAAAGCTGATAATGTATATGTCATCCTCTGTGATTTCTATTGGTCCGATTTGGGTACGTGGAAATCTCTCTATGAAAACTCTCCCAAAGACAAAGATGGAAATGTAGTTACGGGAAAAGTCTTAACTTATGATACAAAGAACTCTATTATCAAGATACCTAAAGATCAACTCGTAGTGGTGCAAGGCTTAGACAATGTAATCGTAGCAGAGTTTGATGGCGTTTTGTTAATCTGTAGCAAAGATGAAGAACAGCGTGTCCGTGATTTTGTGGCAGATGCAAAAAACTTAGGTGAAAAATTTGTATAAATTATTTTAAATAAGACTAAAAAGGGAAATAGACATCTATTTCCCTTTTTTTGGTGCTGATGTTTGTAAATTCTGTAATCTTTTTGTGAGTACATGACAAAAACAGATTTAACTTCTTTAGAATACAGATAAACACAGATTTAGCGGGTTTACACGGATATTTATCTGTTTAATCCGTCAAATTTGTGTGCTAAAAAAATGTCAGATACTCAGAATCTAACTTTGGAATTAATAACTTTTACATGTGAAGAAGCAAGAGATGGATTATGAGTTTATATTAATTTGGTTCAAAGAAATCATCCAAAAACCAAAAATTCAGTTATATTTGGTCTTCGGATAGTTTTTTATAACTCATTGAAAGATTGTTGCATGTCTATTTTTAAATTACTGTATCGCATTTTCTTTACGCTTTATGCCTTTGTAGGTGTATTCTATTTTAAGTGGAGTATCTTCCCAATAGTCTTTCTTTTTTGGACAGAAAATATCATCCAAACACTTTTTTTGGCATTGATTAGCTTTACCTCAAAGCATATCAGCACCAATACAGAAGAAGATTCTGCGAGAGTGGTGCTGTCCTCTAAGTTTTTTATCAATGGGATTTATTTCGTTTTTCTTACTTTTGGTTGGGGCTTCATCTCACTAATTACTGGCAAAGGAAATGATGAAAGTTTTGATATTCTTGGTTCTATCATTACAGTACTTCTAGGGAGAGATACAGGTTTTAATATTGCGGTGTTTATATGTGTTTTGAGAGAAGCTTGGCTATATATTAAAGATTTTCACGTCAATAAAATCTATACAGATGAGCATCCTTTTACATTTCCTAGTACTTTTGGGTACAAAGAACTCGTGCTACACCTAAGCCTTATACTCGGGATGGGAGGTTCTATTGCTATATCAAAGTGGCTTACCCAAGATGACTCTCCTACTTTTTTGACTAATTATGGCTTTATTATTTTCTTTTTAGTGTTCAAGTTGATAGGTGATGTGTTTTCCTTCTATGAAGATGAGAAGCAAAAAAACAACAATAAAATACCTGAAGTAAGTGATAAGTTATGAGTTATTAGAGTGTAATCATCTGATGATAAGAATTTCACTAAAAAATGATTGCTTTATTTTAAAACAATGACTAAGAAATAAACCTCTTCTACACGATGAAAAACCATACATTATTTTCCGTTTCTATGATTTTTATTCTTTTGATAGCTTTTGGATGTGGAGAAAAAGAGCCTCCTCAAGTCTATCGTAAAGGTAAAACTTCCCCTCTCAAAAAGGATACAAACCTGATAGAAGTAGTCGGTTTGCCCATTTATTTTGATAGTACAGAGTATTTGATTCACCCCGTAGGTGAAATTCAAACCTATGATGGAAAGGCTAGTTCTTATGTAGGCATCAAAAGCAAGGGCTACGAATCTAGTGGCAATCTGAGTAATATCTTCAATGTATCTGGGAACTTCACACAGCTATACTTTCAAAAATCAGACTCTGAGGTCAAAAAACCACTTACCAATCAATATTTACAGATTCGAGCATTTACTTTTTTGGAATCTGTCGATAAATCTATTCACAAAAAAATCCTTGTTTATTCGGTCTCAGACCAAGATACAAATGATGATGGAACAATAGATTCTAATGACTCAGAGGCTCTCTACGTCAGCTATTCAAGTGGACAGAATTTTACTAGACTCACTCCTCCCCTGCAAGAACTCATAGATTGGAATATTATAAACGCACAGCATCGCCTTTATTTTAGAACTATTGAGGATACAGATAAGAATGGTAAATTTGAAAAAACTGATAAGTTAAATCATTATTATATAGACTTTGATGAGGAGGAGTTTAAAGTAGTGCCTTATCAGCTTTAAGATTAAATATTTGTTAAACAACTTGATAGATTAAGCTAACTTTTATCCCAAAAGAGTTGATAGCATTGGTTAATCTAATGATTTATAATCACAATTTTAATCTCAAAATAATCGTTGCATTATTTGCATTGATTAGATGGCTTATTCGTTGCATGCTCTCAGTAGCAACCTTTTGTAATACTGAGTTTGCGAAGCATTTTTCGAAAGTTTCCTCAGCACGTTCAGAATGATAGGAAAAGTTCTCCTCATTACCTCACCTAAAATTTAAGCAAAAGTACTTATCTTTGCATCAGATTCAAGGATAAATCCCTTGCTCAACTGATATATGAAAAAAGAACTGACACTCACACCTGAGATAGCCTTTAAGGCAGAAGCTCTTAAAGCACACATCCAACATAAACTTACTCTCTCTCCCAAAGATACCTTTGAGATTCGCATCCTAAAACGCTCTATTGATGCCCGAAAACCCGACATCAAAGTACATCTTCAAGTAGAGGTTTTTATCAATGAAACCCCTCCTAACCAACTTGAGACTGAGCAAAATTATCAAAATGTAGAAAATGCTCCACAAGCCATTATCATAGGAGCAGGCCCCGCAGGGATGTTTGCTGCTTTGCGATTAATAGAGTTGGGAATTAAGCCCATTTTGCTAGAAAGAGGCAAAGATGTGCGAGGTCGTAGGAGAGATTTAGCTGATATTAATAAAAAACATATCGTCAATCCAGAGTCTAATTACTGCTTTGGAGAAGGAGGAGCGGGTACTTATTCAGATGGAAAACTTTATACTCGCTCCAAGAAAAGAGGAGATATTCGCAGGGTTTTAGAGATTTTGGTGAGGCACGGAGCCATAGAAGATATTCTATTTGAAGCACATCCACACATTGGCACTAATAAACTCCCCCAAATCGTGCAAGCTCTGAGAGAAAGTATTTTAGAGGCAGGAGGAGAAGTTCATTTTAATACCAAAGTAACTGACTTCATTTTGCAAGAAAATGAAATGAAAGGTGTCATCACAGAAGATGGGCAAAAGTGGGAAGGAATAGGCGTAATTCTAGCCACAGGACACTCTGCAAGGGATATTTTTCATCTACTACACAAACGTAAGATTCTGATTGAGTTTAAGCCTTATGCACTTGGGGTAAGGATAGAACACGCACAAAGCAGCATTGATAGCATCCAATACAAGACTCCAGAAAGAGGGGAATACCTACCTCCTTCTGCGTATTCACTCGTAGCCCAAGTAAAGCATAAAGACAAAGAAAGAGGTGTTTTTTCTTTTTGTATGTGTCCTGGTGGTTTCATTGTACCCTCAGCGACTGCCCCAGGTGAGTTAGTGGTCAATGGCATGTCGCCCTCTCGCCGTAATTCAGCTTTTGCTAACTCGGGGATGGTTGTAGCAGTTGATTGGGAAGACATCAAAGAATTTCATAACTATGGGCCATTGGCAGGGCTGATGTTTCAGCAAGCTGTAGAGCAAAAAGCCTTTGAATTGGCAGGACAAACCCAAGCTGTTCCTGCTCAGAAAATGCTAGATTTTGTACAAAAAAGAATATCTAAAAACCTTCTCAAAACCTCCTATCAGCCAGGCTTGGTTTCTATGAATATGGATAAAGTCTTGCCTGATTTTATAGCACATTCACTCCGTGAGGGTTTTAAAGTCTTTGGCAAAAAAATGAAAGGCTACCTCAGCAATGAAGCTCAAATTATTGGTATAGAAAGCCGTACTTCTTCCCCTGTGCGTATTCCGAGAGATAAACTCACTACCGAACACCCAGAAGTAGCTCGTTTTTTTCCTTGTGGAGAAGGGGCAGGTTATGCAGGAGGAATTATGTCTGCAGCCATGGATGGGGAAAGATGTGCCGAGCAACTAGCACTTAAATATGCTATTTCCTAAAAAAAATCTATTATGTGCCTCTGCAAAGGTGGTAAGTAGCATATTTTCTCGAAAATAAATCAATACCTGATTTTTTTTAGTAGTAAAATGAGGCTAATAAGTCCCCATAAAATTAAAAGACGGCTTATCCGTTGGAATAAGTCGTCTTTTCAACATTTTAAAAAATAAAAATCACTTAATCTATGTAGCTTATTTTGAAGCTGAGATTTCAAAACCGATATGTATAGTAGGACAGGTAAATTTATCACCTAATGACTCATCAGCACCATAGCTCATATTCCAATCTTTACGATTAATGTTGAATTTCGCCATTGTAGTTACTTTAAGTTCAGTCGTCATTATTATAGTTTAACCAATAGAGCTGTTACACACTGGTTATCAACACTTTACTTTTTTTATAACCACATAGATACATAGAAAACATAGGGAATTGCTTACGAAAAGCTCCTGTATTAGGCAGCAAAGCCTATCATTCTAAGATTCTCAAATAAAAAATTGACATAAATAATTGAAAATCAAAAAGTAACAACTCTATTATATGTAAATCTTTATTTTTCCATAGTACAGTATTTCTTTGGCTCAGTTATTTTAAATTTGCAATCCAGACCCACAGAAGTCAAACTTCCTAATCTTCTCAAAAATATAAAAATCAAGCTTTGGAGTTCAAAGGCTTTCACTTAACTTTGCAAATCTCAAAACCCTAAGCCTTCATAAGAGTTGTAGAAGTTTAGCATTTTATCTTTAAAACCACCATATCCATGTTTGCTGACATTGACCAAATTGACCCAAGAGGAAGTATTCTTATTAAAGGGGCAAAGGTAAATAATTTAAAAAATATAAATGTAGCCATCCCACGTAATCAATTGGTGGTCATTACAGGGCTATCTGGCTCAGGCAAATCCTCACTGGCATTTGATACACTCTTTGCAGAAGGGCAACGGATGTATGTAGAGAGTCTTAGCTCTTATGCTCGGCAGTTCTTAGGGCGAATGGAAAAGCCTGATGTGGAATATATCAAGGGCATCTCCCCTGCCATTGCTGTAGAACAAAAAGGAAATACCCGTAACCCAAGAGCTACTGTAGGCACTACTACTGAGATTTATGATTACCTCAAACTCTTATTTGCCCGAATCGGCAAGACCTACTCCCCTGTTTCTGGCAAAATCGTACAGAAAGATAGCATCACAGATGTGATTAATTATATCCATAGCTTCGAAGATGGACAAAAACTACTGATTCTTTCTCCTTTGGTCATCGGGGAAGGTCGCACTTTAGAAGATGAGTTAAAAGTAATTTTTCAGAAAGGTTTTACCCGTATTTTGGTAGATGATGAGACCTTTTTTATAGAGGAAGTCTTAGGCGATAGCACCCAACTAAAAGCCTTTATCGGGCATAAAATAGAACTACTCATAGACCGAAATGTGGTCAATCACGAGGATGAAGACAATCAGTATAGATTGGCTGATTCTGTTCAGACAGCTTTTTATGAGGGAAGAGGAGTCTGTATTATTGATTTTTTAGAAAAAGAAAAAAAGACTTTCTCAGATAAATTTGAGCTAGATGGAATCAGCTTTGAAGAGCCTACAGTGCAGTTTTTTAGCTTTAATAATCCTTATGGAGCTTGTCAGCGTTGTGGAGGTTTTGGTAATACGCTTGCGATAGACGAAAATCTAGTTATTCCTAATCAATCACTCTCTGTCTATGAGGGAGCTATTTTACCTTGGCAAACCGAAAAAATGAGTGCTTGGCAAGCACCTTTAGTCAAAAATGCGATGCAGTTTGATTTTCCGATTCACAGAGCTTATGAGCATCTTACTGAGGAAGAAAAAGACCTTCTCTGGAATGGAAATGGTTATTTTGAAGGCTTAAATGCCTTTTTTGAGCATATAGAATCACAATCTCACAAAATACAATACCGTGTGATGCTTTCTCGCTACCGTGGCAAAGTTTCCTGCCCTGATTGCAAAGGCACACGTGTCCGCAAAGATGCGGCTTATGTCAAGATAGGAGATTATTCTATCCAAAATCTAGTGCTGATGCCCATTGAAAAGTTAAGAAATATTTTTTCTGACCTCAATCTTTCCGAAAATGAGCAAAAAATAGCAACAGATGTAAAAGAAAAACTTACTCAATCGGAAATATTTAGCCGGCCAATTGTTACGACTTTGGAGCCAT